>DATHEN010000622.1:0-6651 GCA_035318565.1 Polyangiaceae bacterium | reverse complement strand
ATCGGGCCGAGCGAAAAGAGCATGTTCGTGATCGCGGCCACCAACGTGCCGCCGAACTTCCGGCTCTTCGAGCTCGTGGGCAACGAGTACTACCTGAACTTTTTGGACGGCATGTCCGGCCGCATCGCGCTGCCTACCGGTATCTCCGATCTGGCAGTTTTGAAGGGTCAGTCTCGCCGTACCCCGCAGGGCGCGTATCAAATTCGGCTTACCGAAGACTCGCGCGGAAAAGTCGTGGTGGGGGACACCACGTTTCTCTTTCAGTTCGTCGCGCCGCCGCCGGTTCAGCCCAAACCTCAGCTGCCGGTTGCGGTCACGCGTGGCGCGAGCTCGATCGACTGGCGCACCACGATCATCGCAGCATTCTCGTTCTTGCTGCACTTTCTGATGATCGGCGCGTTCTATTCCGACTGGCTCGATCCGATCGTGGACGACGAGATCAGCGTGGCGGGCCTCGTGGATTCGGTGAAAGCCCTGCCGCCACCCCCGCCAGTGGAGGAAGCACCTACCGAAGAGGTGCCCACTGAAAAGGGTGAAGAGAAGAAAGAAGTCAAACAGGCCGGCGGCCAGCAGGGCGGTCCGAAGGGACCTGGTAGCGGCGCGATGAGCGCCAAGGAAGCTGCCGGTCTCAGCAGGGAGCTCGATCAGCTGGAGATGGCCACGCTCGGTGCCCTCGCCGGCGAAGGTCCCGCCACGGCGAACGTGCTGCGCGGTGGCGAAGTGCCGACCGGCGCACTCGATGCGGCCGCCTCGAGCGGCGCGGGCGTGGGAGCTGCTGGAGATCTGCGTCTTGGTGGCGGAGGCGGAGCCATCCGGCCAGGCAGTGCCGGCGGCGGGCTGACTGGTCTTGGTTCCACCGGCAAGGGAGCAGGCGAGGGGACCGGCGCCGTCACCAAGGTGAAGGGTCCGACCGGGTCGGCCGCCGTAGGTGGGGCGGCCGTCAGCGGCGGCACCGTCAGCAACGCGGCCCGTGTGGTCGCCGGCATGCGAGCGGGATTCCGTGCTTGTTACAATCGCGGTCTGCAGGAGAACCCCGACGCACAGGGCAATATCCGTCTGACCATCCGCGTCGGGCCGGGCGGCGAAGTGCAGGGGGTGAACGCGGCGCCATCGGGCAACTTGCCCGGATCGGTCGTGGGGTGCGTGCAGGCGCGTGCGAGCGCTGCGCAGTTCGCTCCGCCGGAGGGTGGCAGCGCCGTGATCGTCGTGCCCGTAACCTTCGTGAAGCAGTGACGTAATCCGGGGTTGGGCGACCACAAGACGAAATAGTAGGCCCGCGGGCGGTTTCTCTTGAACGGCCTGACGTCAGGGTGCATCAAAACTAAGGCAACCTGCGCCTAAGTAGATGCAATGCACCAATCAGAAATAGCTCGGAAGCTAAGCGATAACGACGGTTTCCGTCTTTGTCACAGTGCGTTGACACGCTGCACAGAGGTTCCTATACTCGCGGGCGTTCTCAAGTTTCGAGGGAGGCTCTTATTATGAGCTTGACGAAAAAAGGCTGGGCTGTAGCCGCAGGCATATCGGTGGTCAGCGCGTTGGGCGTTGCAACGGCGCAAACCCCAGTACCCGCGGCTGCGCCGGCGCCGGAAGTCGGCGCGCAGCGGGACGTAGCGCTCACGCCGGAGCAGATGTCCGTCGAGGCCAACAACTATATGGCCCGCATGGAGCAGGGTGCCACCGGAGTGCGGGCACAGCTGACTCAGGCGCGTGAGGCGCGGGACGTGGTGAAGGTTCTCTGCCTGAACGACAAGCTCAATCAGATCGACGTGGCGATTCGTTCAGCACGCGATCGCGTAGCAACGTTGAAGGGCGCTGCGGGCCGTAACGATCAGGATCGTTCGCGGCACGAATTTACGGTGATTCAGGTCCTCAGGGACCGAGTGCAGGCGCTGGTCGCAGAGGCGAACCAGTGCATTGGCGAGGAGACGGGCTTCATCGGTGATTCACAGGTGACGGTGAACATCGATCCGAGTATTCCGGACACGGATCCTTCCGAACCGCCGGACGATCCGATGATCAGTGACCCTCCGGTTCTGAGTAGCCCCACCCAGTAGCTCTCGCTCCGCCGACTTTCGTCGGCGATCACCTCTCAATTCCCTGCTCTCTCGCTCTTCGGTTAGGTCCGAGTCGCCATGAAACTACGTCCCATTCTAACGGCGCTGTGCGCCGTTTCGACGCTTTCACTCACTGCTTCCTTCGCATCCGCTCAACAGCCGTGGCTCAAAGATCGGCGGTACGGTGAAGGCATCGGCATTCGCGTCGGAAATCTGGAGCTGCATCCAGGTGTCGCGGCGGAGTTCGGTTACGACTCGAACTACTTCCAGCGCGCGGACGATGAAGATCCGCAAGCGTTCTACCGCCTGCGCATTACTCCGTCTCTGACCCTGTCCACGTTGAGCCAGCAGCGCCGCGAAGCAGAAGGTATCGGCGAGGCGCCGAAGCTCAACTTCCAGTTTGGTGTGTTCGGTTCTTATAACGAACTCATCAACGCAGATTCGGACCATACCGAAGCAGACGAGGGCTCCGAACAGCGCCACTTCGCTGCAGGCGCCAACTTCGCGTTGGATATCTTGCCGGAGCGCCCCTGGGGTTTCGATCTGTACGGCGATTGGGTGCGTCGAGTCGAACCGTCGAATTCGCCGGACGAGGACTTCTCCTTCGATCGAGATTCGCTTCGCTTTGGCGCGGGCGTGAATTGGCGCCCGGGTGGCGGCTTGTTCTCCTGGCGACTCGGTTACGAGATCAACTACCACGCCTTCTTGAATGAAGCGTTCGAGCAGCCCTTCAACAACGCGCGCCATTACATCAGGACGAACGCACGCTGGAAGTTCCTGCCGCGTACCGCGCTGGTTTCTGATGCTACCTACGGCTTCATCCGGTTCTCGAACCCGGAGATTTCGCCGCAGAACGACGGCGAGACGGTGCAGGCGCGCATCGGTATCAACGGCCTGATCACCAATCATTTCGCGCTCACCGCACTCGGCGGCTGGGGGGCGAGCTTCTTCGACGAGAACGAGCTCGGTATCCCGGCGCGAAATTACGATGGCCCGGTCGGCCAGGCCGAGTTGCGCTGGTTCATCATGCCCGCGCCGAATCTGGAAGCCACGTCAGCGCAGGTGGGCTTGTCGTCGGTTGCCCTCGGTTTCACGCGTAATTTCACCACCAGCTACTTGGGCTCGTTCTACGTGCGCGACCGCGCGTACCTGAACTTCTCGTACTTCATTGGCGGCATGTTCGTGGTCTCCGTGGACGGCGGCTACTCCTGGGTTCGTTATCCGGATAGCTTCACGGGACCGAATACCGTGTTCGAGGAGAGCTTCACGGAAAACCGCATCGACGCGCAGCTTTTTGCCGAGTACCGCGTCTCGGATGTGGTGGGCTTGAACACCACGCTGCGCTACGACAAGAACATCAGTCAGCGTGTGGGTCCTGCGGACCAGGACAACCTCGATTTCGACCGGTTCCAGGCGTTTCTGGGGCTTCGCTTGTTCTGGTAATGCGTGGTAGCTGAAGGCGCCTTGAGAAAATACGTTCGTCTCTCGCTCAGAACCGCGTTGGATCGTCAGTCCCGCCTCCTCGTCGCCGGCATCTTGATTCTGATGCAGGTGGCGCTCGGCTGCGGACCGAGCATCGACAATCGCCACGTCAAGCTCGAGCCGCCCCAGGAGAGTACGACGATGTCTCCTGGGGACGTGTTCAGGATGGAGATCGTCGGCGAGAAGGACTTGCCCGCGGAGTACCAGATCGCGTCCGACGGCACGGTTGATCTGCCCTATGTGCATCGCTTGCACGTCGCCGGGCTCGAGCCGCAGCAGGCTGCGCGGACGATTCGCGAGCGGCTGATCCAGGGCAAGGTGCTGAGCGATCCAACGGTGATCGTCTCGATCAAGGAGTTCAGCACCAAGCGCATCACCGTGCTCGGGCAGGTGTCGAAGCCGGGCAGCTTCCCGCTCACCCCGGGGGTGACGCTGATCCAGGCGATTTCGCTGGCCGGCGGGTTCAACTCGATCGCCAACAAGAACAGCGTCAATCTCACCCGCAAGGGCAAGAGCGGGACGCGCACCGTGGTGCTGAGCGTGGAAGCCATCACCGATGGTCGGTCGCCGGACGTGCCGCTCCAGGGTGGCGATCAGATCTACGTGAACGAGCGGATCTTCTAGCGCGCGGGCGTACTGCCCAGTTCGCTCAGGTAACGCAGTACGAGCACGCCGCGGAAGCGCGGTGTAGTCACTCCCGCAAAGTGCTCGCTTGCGGAGGAGCCGTCGGGTGACGTGCGCTCTTCACTCGACAACGGAATTCCCATACCTGCGCCGAGCTGCACGCTCAGGTTCGTGGAGCGGAGCGGCCGCGAGCGCGCACTGAGCAGCCATTCGGATGGGATCAGGCGCCCCGTGCTGCGTGTGCCGTCGGGTGCTGCGTGCGATTGGGACGCGAGCCCCGGCAGCAGCGTCGCTTCGGCGCTGAACGTCAGAAGCTCGTGCGCCAGAACGTCCACGCCGAAACCGAGCCCTGCCGTGAGCTGGGATCCGACGCGCGCGCCGCCGAGCTCCGTTACCCGGCGCAGGCGCGCGCCGACTTGCAGAGCGGCGAAGAAGGGCTGTTCGTCGATCGTCCAAGTGCTGCCCGGAGCGATCACGAAGCTCCGGTCGCCGGCCAGCGCGTCGTCCGTTCCGAGCGGAAGCGCTGCTCGCAGCGTGAGTTTTCCGGATGGAGCCCACGGAGTGCTGCCGCGCAGGAGCTCGTAACTAGCGCCGAGCCGCGGATCGCGCAGCGCCTGCGCAGCGAGCGGCGATGCATCCTGCGTGGTGACGCCTTGCACTCCCGCACCGGTTTGGAACACAGTGAACGGCAGCGCTGCGTCCAGCTCCAGGTTGGCGCCCAAGCCCAGCGCGGCGAATGCGGTCACATTCAGTGCGTCGTCGACCACGGCGATGGTGCGACCGTCGGGGTCGGGCGAGGCGACGTGGAGCTCCACGGGACGCACGAGGTAAGTCGCGCCGAGTCCTGCCACGAATTGCCGCTTGGAAAGTACACGTGCGCTTTCGAGCCCCACGAAGCGACTCCGGCCGGGTGCCAACCATAACGTGTCGGCGTCGACGCAAGGCGAGTAGCCGCCGGGGGACTCGCATGCTTCGGCCCGCGCCGGCAGATTCACGAGCAACGTGGCGAGGACGGCTGCGCACGCCTGCACGCGTCGTAGGCTCGAGTTTTGCGCTTTCTCTTCGAAAAAGCGTGGCCAGGCAAAGGACTGCAGGATTTTTTGCATGTTGCAGGCGCCTGCGTCGGAAGCAGAAAGTCTGATTCGCCTCACGTCAAAGGCGACCAGAATAGCCAGCGGGCGCCGGCCTCGCCGGTTTTTCTCGTGGCTTACGGCTGCTCGTGCCGATCGTGATCTGCTCGTGCTAAGACTGCTCAACTCGAGCCCGGGGCCGAAGATGACACGCGTGACGTGGGCATGAGGACGCGCCGCTCGCGAGCTTTGCGGCAAGGCGGGTTCGGATCTATAGCGCCTTTTCGCGCTGAGCGACCCGCAAGATGAGTAGCCGCATTCTCTCCAAGAGCTCGGTGCTCGTGCTCGGTTCGGCCTCGCCGAGACGACGCGACATATTGACGGGGCTCGGCATTCCGATCGTGGTCATGCCGGCGGACGTGGACGAAACGCGTGCGTCCGCGGAGCGCCCCGATGCGTATCTGCAGCGCATCGTGCGCGACAAGTTGAACGCCGTGATGCGCGCAGCGCGCGCGCAGAGCAGCTCCACGTTTGCCGGCATTCTGGTCGCGGACACCACCGTGATCATCGACGAGGACGTGCTCGGAAAGCCGAACGACGTTGCGGACGCCGAGCGACTGCTACGGCAGATTTGCGGGCGCACGCACGTGGTCAAGACACGCTATGCGATCGCGACTGCCATGGCGGAGAGCGTGTGCGAGCGAACGGTGGAAACGCGCGTCAGCTTGCGCCGCGCCTCCGACGCCGAGATCAGCCGCTACGCGGCCACCGGTGAAGGCCTGGACAAAGCGGGCGCGTATGCCGCGCAGGGCATCGGCGCCTTCCTCGTCGAGCGCATCGAAGGTTCTTACACGAACGTCGTGGGCTTGCCCGCGTGCGAGGTCGTGAGCGACTTGCAGGCTCTGGGTTTGCTGCGCGAATTTCCAGCGCTCGACCCGTGAAGATCCCGAGAGCGCGTTCGGGCGCCGCTGCGTCCCTGGTCATATTCGGGATTGCGCTCGGCGTACGCGCTTTGGTTACGCTATGGGCTGCCGCACGCATTCCGCCGGTAGAAGACGGCCACTTCTACCACGTGGTTGCGACGCGTATCGCGCAGGGCCTGGGCTACACGTGGCTCTGGCCGGACGGCGCCGTGACGTACGCGGCTCACTACCCGGTGGGCTATCCGGCACTGATTGCTGCGGCGTATGCGCTGTTTGCCGCCGCGCCCGCGTCTGCCATGGGGTGCAATGCACTGCTCGGCAGTCTGGCGGCGGTTGCCGCGGGCCGCATGGTAAGCAGTTACGTAAGGGGTGGCGCCGGCACCGTGGCGGGTCTGCTCGTCGCACTGCACCCAGCGCTGGTCGCGTACACGCCGGCGTTGATGACCGAGGGTGCCACTGCATCGCTGTTGATGATCGCGGGCTGGCTCGCGGTCG
>DATHEN010000621.1:0-6018 GCA_035318565.1 Polyangiaceae bacterium | reverse complement strand
GGCCCGCGAGGGCGGTCAAATCGCCGGGCGGTTGCAAGTTCGTGCATGCCACGCTGCCGGCGGCTGCTCCGCCAGCGAACCACGCATCGAGTTCCTGCATCTCCACGGTGGACAGCGGGGTTTGCCCTTTGGGCGGCATCGGCGCGCTCGCATCGTGCACGCGCTGCTGCATCTTCCGCCAAACCGTGAGTGCGCTGTCCGTCGCAGCGAGCTTCCGAATGTCTTCGATGCTCGTCAGCGGCATCGGGGCGCCGAACTTTGGCGAGCTGCCGTGGCAGGCCTGGCACTTGGTGCGCAGGATGTTGTCTATGTTGCAAGGCAGCGCGTTTGTCGGGTTGCCGCCGGTGCCGCCGGTGCCGCCGCTTCCAATTGGGATCGGTGGTCCGCAGCCGACCGACGAAAGCAGAGCGAACACCGCCATTGAACACGGCGCCAGGAGCGCCGTTGTTCGAGCCTTGTTGAGATGAGTCCGACCCCGAGCCCCACGGCGTTGTTTCATTGCGCTCACTTTGGGTCAGAGCAGTATTCAAGACGGAGCCGCGCCGTAACTGATTTTCACTGTTGGCCCGAGGTGGACGCCGATTGGCCCGTGCGGAGACCGGCCCGGCGCGGTCAGGGCTGCACAGGGCCGGGATTCACTGGCGTCCAGCATAGCCAGTGTGGCTCTTCATTTCTCGTGTCGCTGCCCGCTTGCCTCGACTTCTTCTTCGACTGGCGCCGGGCGGCCTGCGCCTGGCTCTGAAACGCCGGGCAGGCACCCTTCCCGATGCCGAGTTTTCCGATCTACGATTGGCCATGCCGCACGGCGCTGGATTTTCGCCGTCGAGCGGTGTCGCCGTGGACAGCGATCCTGCGCGGTTCTTGCCCGCGGCCAAAGCGCTCGCGATCGTTCGGCTCGTTCAGCGCTGGAACGTCCGCCCGGAACAGCTGCTCGGACCACTGGGCCTTTCCGAGGAGAGGCTCGAAGAGCCGCTCGCTCGTCTTGCACACCATGAAATGCGCGCGCTCGTGGAACGCGCTCGGGAGCTGACCGCTGAACCCGGGCTTGGTTTCTACATGGGCGTCGAACAGCGCATTTCGAGCTACGGGTACCTGGGCTTCGCCGCGATGAGCGCGGCGACGGTGCGCGAAGCCCTCGAGCTCACGGTTCAGTTCGTGCCGGCGCTGACGAACGCCTTCGATGTTCGCATGCGCCCGGAGGGCAAACGGACTGCGCTGGTCATCGACTTGCACGTGGATTTCGGGAGCGTCGCCGATGTGATGCTCCTCAGCATGTTCGTGGGCCTCTGGCAGCTCGGCAGTGCGCTTACGGGCACGGAGCTCACCGGTCACACCGATCTCACTATTGCCGAACCGCACTACTACCGCCGCTTCGCTCATCTCCTGCCAGAGGCTCGCTTCGGTCAACCCGTGAACCGCGTGCTGTGCGAGGAGTGGATGCTCGACCTTCCCCTTTTGAACTCGGATCGCGCCGCGCTCCGGCTTGCCCGCGAACAATGCCAGGCGATGCTCGATGCAATGGTTTCGGAAAGCGGGCTGGTGCAGCGCGTTCGCGGACTCGTCACGCGCTCGAGCAACCGCCCTGCTTCGATAGCAGACGTCGCGGCGGCGGAGGGTGTTTCGCCGCGAACCCTCAAGCGAAAGCTCGCCGCACAGGGAGTCTCGTTCTCGGCGCTCTTGGCTGACACTCGACGCGAGACGGCGCTCCACCTTTTGACCACGTCGTCCCTCTCCGTCGACGCGATTGCGAAACGACTGGGATATTCGACGTCGCCGAACTTCATCCGCGCATTCCGGCGCTGGACCGGAGAGACGCCCGTCACGTATCGGCAGTACCCGCAAGGGCCACCACCCGAAGAGTGACGCATCTGCGAGCTCAGGCGGCTCGAGCGCCGACCATCCAGCAGGCAGCGGTAAAGCGGACCTCCGCTCCGTGCACGTACGGATCGAAGGCAGGGCGAACGGTTTCGATCACCCGGGAGCGAGTTCGGTCATCCGCCTCTTGAAGGACCCTGCCGAGCGGACCGAGCCGGGTCAGGTACCGGACCAACTCTTTCTCGGGCAGGCTGCAGCCAACGTCGATTGGCCGTATGTCGATCCCGCTCCAGCCGCTCTCGTCCAGGATGCGATGAACCCGGCGCTCGTCAGCGAAAGCAAACTGCCCCGGCGCGTCCGGCTGACGGACGGGAATGTTCGGCAGGAGGGGTGCTGCGGCGCGCTCGGCCGTGGTCATGAACGGATTTTCCGCAGCGCTCCGCCAAGCGACGAACCGCATCTCTCCGTCGTCCGTCACGGCACGCCGCAGATTCGCAAAGGCGCGCACTGAGTCGTCGAAGAACATGACCCCGAAGCGTGAAATGATCCTTTCGAAGCTGCCGGGCTCGAAGGCGTGGGTCTGCGCGTTTCCGCGGATGAACGTTGCTGGCGCGCCTTCTCGTTCGGCACGAGCCCGGGCGGCGTCGAGCATTGGCTCTGAAATGTCGATGCCGGTGCAGCGGCTCGTCGCGCCGAGTCGCCGCGCGACGGCGAGCGTCGTGCCACCCGTGCCGCAGCCGACGTCCAGTATCCGGTACACGGATCCGCCGAAGACCGCTGCGACGAGCAGCTCCTCGATCGGCTTGAACATCTGGTCGAGCGACTCCTGCGCCTCGACCCAGGCGCGTCCGGCAGGGCCGTTCCAAAGCGTCGTCTGCTCGTCCTCGTTCTGACCTGCGACAGCCATGATCGTCTCCTTTTGCTTGTCTTCGAGAAGTCTAGAAATCCCGAGCCGCACTTTAAATCGCTTGCGCCCTGCCAGGTCAATTGGTAACCAATCGGTTACCTAAATGACGCTTGCCCGACGCGCTGACAACGACGTGTTTCGCGCGATCGCGGAGCCCACACGCCGAGCGATCTTGGATCGTTTGCGCGCAGGCCCCGCGCCCGTCAACTCCCTCGCCGCCGATTTCGAGCAATCACGCCCCGCTATTTCAAAGCATCTTCGTGTACTTAAGGACGCGAAGCTGGTGAGCGAGCAACGTGATGGGCGGGAGCGCCTGTACGCGCTCGAGCCGATGGCGCTGCAGCGAGTCGCGGGCTGGCTCGAGGGATACCGCTCGTTTTGGCAACGCAGTTTGGGCAACTTGAAACGACACCTGGAGGATACATGACAAGAAGAAGCAGCGCGCGCGCCGTGGCCGATCTTCACGGCGGCACGATTTTGGCGACGGTCGACATTGCCGCACCTGCCGAGCGCGTGTTTCGCGCGCTCACTACGGATGAAGCCGTGCAGTGGTGGGGTTCCGACGAAGCGTACCGTACCACGGCCTGGGAGTCGGACCTGCGCGTTGGGGGCGTTTGGCGCGCGACCGGCGTCGACAAAGACGGTAAGCCGTTTTCGGTCCGCGGCTCGTACGTCGAAATCGATGCTCCGCGACGCCTGGTGCAAACGTGGGAGCCGGATTGGGACAGCGGCATCACCCGAGTCACGTACCTGCTCGACCCGACGTCAACCGGCACACGCGTGACGCTACGGCACGAGGGCTTCGGCACTCGCACGGAAGCGTGCGCGGGACACGGCGCCGGATGGGAGCAGGTGCTCGGCTGGCTTCACGCGCACATGGGGTCGCGCTCGGAAGTCTCGAAGAAGTATTTCGTCGTGAAACTCTTGCCACCCCGCCCCACGTTCATGGCTGACATGACCGCCGATGAGCGCGCCATGATGGGTGCGCACGCGGAGTACTGGACCCAGCTCTTACACCAAGGGAATGCCATCGTATTCGGTCCGGTCGCGGACCCAGCCGGCCCGCACGGCCTCGGCATCCTGGCGGTAGAGAGCGAGGCGGAGCTCCAGGCACTGCTCGCGAAGGATCCGGCGATCCTCGCCCAACGAGGCCTTTCACACGTTACGGCGCCCATGCTGCAGGCTGTCTGGCGCGAGTGATCAGATCCCACCAAAGCTTGTGGCGTCCGTCTCCGAGCGCCATGAACGAGCTCTGAAAAGGCACGCCGTCGATCAGGCCTTTGACTTTGACCAGGCCGCGAGTCCCGAAGAACTCGACGGACTCTGACCAGATCACGTAAACCCATCCGCCCGGTTTCGGGCTCCGTCGTAGCTTCGCGCGGAACGAGACATTGAGCCGCTGGGCCTTCTTCGGTTTGGAGGTAGAGAGCATGGCTACTGCAGATCGGGCTTTGGCTTTAGACGGCGCAAAAGCGCGCAACGACCGGCGCCACGACTTCTGCCGGCGCGGCGTGATCTTGATCTTCGAGCACGCTGAGTGTGCCGTTCGGCAAGAGCTCGGCAACCTGGCTGGCGATGTCCCGAAAAAACTCCGGGCTCGCTCCGCCCGCGAGCACGAGCGTCGGGACGCGAATGGCGCGGACGAGCTCCTTCGGAATCGTGCCGCCGCGGCTCTCGCCCATGACCTCGAAGTCGTAGGACATGGTCGGCGCCATTTTGCGCAGCGCGGGATCGCTGCTCATTTCCGAGGCCATTTCCGCGGACATGCCCGTGGCAGCGAAAAATAGCTCGATCGCGTCGCCCCGGCGCTCCGCTGCCAGTGCGGCGCGCACCTGCTCGGCGAGCTCGCGCGCACTCTGTTTGCTCTCTTCGTCATCGAGACTGTAGGGCGGCTCGTGGAGCACGAGTCGGGTGATCGACAAGCCGCTGGCCGCCGCGTGCAACGCAAGTCCCGCCCCCGAAGAGTGGCCGTAGACGAGCGCCGCACCCCCCACATCGGCAATCAACGCCGCCAAGTCTTCCAGCTCTCGCTCGACGCTGTACGGGGAAGTGTCCGTGCTGTCGCCGCGTCCGCGCCGGTCGTAGCTGATCACGGTAAACTGCTTCGACAACTGTTCGGCGAGATCGTGCGCCTTCGTGCGATCGCAGAGCAGGCCGCTGACCAGCACGATCGGCAGCCCAATTCCTATCCGATCGAAGGTGATGCGAGTCCCATCTTTGGATATTACATCGCTACTGCTCGACATGGGTTCACGCTCCTTTTTTGCGAGTGCTTCGATCGAACTGAGTTTCGAGGTATCGACGCAGGTGACGGATGCAGTCCACGGCGACTTCCGGCCCCTGTTTGGCCTTGGCCAGGACGAACGCACCCTGAATCACCGCCTGCGTGAACAGCGCGAGACTCTGCGGGGTCCAGGCTGCGCTCGGCGCGTAGAGCGCCTTGGCTTCGGCAATGTCCGCTGCGAGCGCCGCGGCGCCGTCATCTATGTGCCGCTCGCACGTGGCGCGAATCGCAGGGCTCGTCGCATACGCTTCCTGCACCATGGTGCCGAGCAAGCACGTAAAGTCCGGCAGCTCGCCCTGCAGGATCGCTGCGCGGAGATCGACGTATCCGAGCAGGCGCTCGAGCGGATCGCCCAGTTCCTGATAAGCGGCTGATGCGAACAGACGACCCGCCCCTGCGACGAAATGATCCGCGGCCGCGAGCGCGAGCTCTTCCTTGCTCTCGAAGTGATGAAAGAAGCTGCCCTTCGTGAGGCCCGCCGCCTCGCACACGTCATCGATTCTCGTCGCTGAGTAACCCTTGGCGCGAATGACGTGCAGCGCAGCGTCGAGAAACTTCAGCTTCGATTCGTGCTGGGACTGCGAAGCGGGGTCAGCCGCCGGGGCCGCTGCCCGTTCGCGCCGACGATCGCGAAATTCACTGCTCACTCGCTGCTTTGCCATACCATACCGACTAGTTGGTTTTACATACCAACTAGTCGGTATGACGTCAACCGATGCGCGAGGCGACGCCGATTGGCGCCTCGCTTCTAGGCCGCGGCTTTTGCTCGCACTCGCCTGGCGACGACCAGCGCCAGAACGAACAAGGCGAGGAGCGACGACCTGGATGATTGCCCGGGCAAAGAACAACCACAGCCGGAGTCGTCCGAGGCGTCCGCGCGTGGACCGCTAGTCCCGCCGTCTTGGTTCGCGCCGCCGCCCGCTCCGCCACCCGTGCCGGTCCCGCTGGTTCCTCCGTTCGAAGTCCCGCCGGCTCCCCCATTCGAGCTGCCCCCCGCCCCCGCTACTCCGCC
>DATHEN010000620.1:0-2989 GCA_035318565.1 Polyangiaceae bacterium | reverse complement strand
GCTCCGCCACATGGCGAACGGCTACCACACCATCGTGAGCGTGGTCGACGACGCGGACAACATGCAATACCTGCAGAGCGACCTGGAGAACGCCTTCTGGATTCAGCACCGCGGTTTCACGCCCATGGTCGGGCGCGCATTCGAGTACGGCGCGGTGAACCGCGCAGAGCCTTGGGCAGAAACCTGGGATCGCTGGGTGTACGAGGACTGGGGCGGTATCTGGATGGGGCGCTTCAGCCGTTTCGGTCTGGAGTCCCCGCGCAATCTGGCGGAAGCCAAGCGCGACGCGTACTGGGGGCACCACGACGCGTTCGCGGTCCTGTACGCACTCTGGCCGTTCGTCGGCTGCCGCTTGGAGCTCCCGAACGAGGCGGACGAGGACTGGTTCGAACGGCACTACCCGGGCTGGTACGGCTCCATCGGCAAGGTGTTCGCGGAGTGGAAACGGCTCGGAGCGAGTGATCCGGCGAACCACTTTTTGCCCGTGACCTGGCTGACCGAGCAGGGCAAACACCTGGCCATTTGTCGGGTCTGCCAATCGCCCGCGCTGAAGTTGACACCCGCATGGCCGGGCTCCGAGAAGACGGAGCTGAACCCCAGCGGTTGCGACCTGCGCATCCTCGAGTACGGCGGCAGGAAGCACGCCTTCTGCTCGCAGTGGTGCGAGCGCATGTACTTGACCGAGCCCGAGCGCTACCGCGCGCAAAACTTCCTCGAGCTGTTCGATGGTTGGGAGCTCTCCGAGATCGTACGCGCCACAGGGGGCGTGCGCAGTGACGGAAAGACACTCACCGCGCAACCGCACCTGGGCAGTGATCGTTTGTGGACGCTCGAGGACCTGGCCGCGTGCCGGGTCGTCGTTCAGGATCCGCTGCGCACCGGCGTAGCGTTCGCGAAGGCTTGAGGAACACGATGCAGCCGCACTCCGAGTATCGCCGCGCACTCTTGAACCCCGCGTACGACGCGGGCAGCAAGCTCCTCGAGGAACGCCGCACGGCGCTCTATTTCGCCAAGCCATACGGCAAGCGCATCTCCGAATACGAGCAAGTGCTGCTGTACGCACAGCCGAATCCCGACTGGATTGCCGGCGGACTCGGACAGGGCTTCTGGGGCACGGCGTTTCCCGGCGGGCGCGGCGCGTGGGAGAACTACTTCACCGAAGCGAAGACCAGCGACTGGTATGCGTTCCGTGATCCGGAGGGGCGCTGGCAGCGGCCCTACGTCGCCGAAAAAGCGGACGGCTGGCGCGAATTTCAGCGCCTGGTCGGCGCAGAGCCGAGCCTCGTCCAGAAGGCCGACTTCGATGCTCGCTGGGGCGAGCTCGTGGCGCAGCACTTGGGCGCGCTCGGCTTGCACGACTACGGCGCGTTCATGGCGCTGGCGCTCCCCATCCGGGATGCGCTGAGCGACACCTTGCGTGCCGCGCTGGTCACGTCAGCCCTCGATTATCTCGACAACGCACAGATGATCCAGGCCGAGAAGATCTACCTGGCACAGATCCTCGATGGGCTCACGGCAGACGTTGCACCCTCGCAGGCGACCTGGGCGGCACCGCATACCTGGGCCGGCGCGCGCCGTTTCATCGAGGAGCTGTGGGGCAAGACCTACGACCACATCGAAATCGTGTTCGCGCTGCACGCGATCCACGAACCGCTGTTCGGCGCGCTCGTCAGGAGCGAATTTTTCACGCAGCACGCTCCACACCACGGCGATACATTCACGTTGCGCGTCCTCTGGGGATCCGCGCGCGCCGCCCAGGCCGCCGGAACTTGGAGTCGGGAGCTGTTCGCGCGCACGCTGCTGGGTGATCCGGAGTTCGGCGACTACAACCGCAAGCTACTGCGCTACTGGGCGGAGAAATGGCTGCCGCTCGAGCTTCGCGCTCTGCACGATGCGCGCGGGCTTTGGGAAGTCGAACAGGACATCGATCCATGCCGCGAGCTCGGACCGAGTTACGACGTGGCATTGCAGCGCGTGCTTGAGCGCTGGCTCGACAGCACGGGCCGGCTGTTTTGGCCGGAGCTCGACGTGAAGGCGCTGATCCAGAGCATCGACACGAGCAAACGCACATGACGGACAACGCGGCACGGGCTCTGCAGGAAAAGATGTTCAGCACGGCGGGCGTGCGCGAAACGCGCAGCGTGGTCCTGGCGCTGATGAAAGCCGATGAGATCGAGGTCGCGGTGGAGTGGCTGCGCAGCGCGTACCCCGAGGACGCCACGCTGCGCATCGAAGACCACGGTGTTTACTATCGCATCGACCGCGCAGAGGGCTTCACCTTCGACGTGGACGAGATTCAGGAACTGCTCGGCAAGCCCTATTCGGTCTACGATTTTCTGGTCAATGTATCGACAACCGTGGGTCGCGCGTACGTGCACGGAAACTCCTTCACCATCACGACGAAGCTCATCGGTTGGGAGACCGACGTGCCGCGCTGAAGAATCGCGATGCCCGCCGCGGAACATCCTCTAAAGCTCACGTTCGACGACGACTCCATGCTCGAGATCGGCTGCAGACCGAACGAAGACGTGATCAGCGCCGCGCTCCGCCAAGGCATCTTGCTGGTGAGCGATTGCCGCGCAGGCACGTGCGGAGCGTGCCGCGCCTACCTCGAAGCCGGAAGCTACGCTGCCCTCCTCGAACACAGCCCGCACGCGCTGTCCGAGCTCGACGAAGAGCAAGGCTATGTGCTCGCGTGCCGGCTCCAGCCGCCCAGCGCGCTGCATTTGCGCTTCGACTACGCAGGCGATCGTGTGCAGCGCCTGGACACGGCGCGCCACGCAGCTCGGATCGTGACGGTCGAACGCGCGTCCGATTCGGTGCTGCGCGTGGTCCTGCGCACCCTCGCATCCCGCGATCCGCTCGCGTGGCTGCCCGGACAGTACGTGCGCTTGGAGCACGCTGGGCAGACGCGTGCGTACTCGCTCGCGAATCTTCCGAACGCGGCACGCGAGCCCGAGTTGTTCGTGCGTCTCGTGAAAGGCGGGGG
>DATHEN010000619.1:0-9867 GCA_035318565.1 Polyangiaceae bacterium | reverse complement strand
ACCGGCGGCAAGCTCGGCACGTTCTGCGTCAACTGCCACGCGCCCATGGCGGTGCGCGAAGGCGCCACCGAAGACGGCCTGAATCTGGACACGTTGCCCCAGCACTTGAAGGGCATCACTTGCTACTTTTGCCACAACATCCAGCGCGTCGACGCTGACCACAACAATCGGATCACGCTGGCGAACGACGAGACCATGCGCGGCGCCGTGCGTGATCCGGTGCGGAACGGCAAACACCGCTCCGCGTATTCCGGATACATGGATCGCGACGCACTCAAAAGCTCCGACGCATGCGGCGCTTGTCACGACCTGCGTCTCACCGCGCCTCACTTCGATCGGGACGTGCACCTCGAGCGCACCTTCGAGGAGTGGCGGCAGACCGTCTTCAATCAGGAGGGCGCGGCCGGCCAGCGCTGCGGCTCGTGCCACATGCCGGAGAGCTCACAACGCGGCCCCATCGCGGACCTGGAGGGCGTGCCGCTCCAGGTAAGGCCGCGCCACCTGCATGATTTTCCGGGCGTGGATCTGGCGCTCACTCCATTTCCGGAGGATGCGCCGCAAAACGAGCAGCAGCTCGAGCGCGTGCAACGTTTTCTCGACACCACCTTGTCTACCGAGGTCTGCGTCGCCCAATCACGCGGGGTCATCCGCGTTCTGCTCGACAACGCCAACGCTGGTCATCACTTTCCAAGTGGCGCGTCGCAGGATCGCCGCGTTTGGGTTTCAGTGAAAGCGTACGTGGATACACGTGAAGTCTTCTCCACCGTGGACGTTCCGGAAGGACAGAGCGTGACGACTGCAGCCGCGGCACAGGCCGGCCAATTGCTCTGGCTCATGCGCGACGAAGTGGTGAAAGAAAACGGAGAGGAAGCGCACATGTTCTGGGACGTGGCGCGAGTCGTGCCACGCGAAGAATCGGCCTCTCCCACCATCCCGGGAACACTCGCGGTCGATCCCTTCAACTCGTCGCACCTCGTGCGCCGCTTCCCTTCGACCGGAGCCTTGCCGGCCGCGGACATCCCCGACCGGGTCGTCGTCAACATCTTCGTTCGGCCGATCGACTACGACGTGATCGACGATCTCATCCAAAGCAAAGATCTCGATCCGCGCTTCCGGAACGAGCTGCGGACGCTCGCACTGTTGCCGAATCGCGGTACGACCTCACCACGAGCCAACGTGAACCTGGAGTGGACACGCGAGCGTGCGCGGCGCGAAGGCTTTGCAGTCCCGCTGCCCGGGGAACAACTGCTGGCAGATTGCTTGACCCCCGCCGGGCGTAGACCTTGAGTTCTCTGGCCGACCGGCGTCCTCAGCCTAACCGCCGATGCAGAATTCGAACGCGGCTTGGTCGCTGAGGCTGTCTTTGGTTACGGCTATCGGCACCTTCCACGAGCCGTCCATCGAGAAATCCACGGGCGCTAGCTCGTAGACCCCGCCGCCCATCTCGCTGCTCTGAGCCTTGCGGTCGGTGCCGTGGTCGTGGGGAGGGGGCATCCTTTGCTCCATGCTGAGCGATGCGCCTTCCAGCGCGTTGCCACTGGAATCGGTCACGCTTACCGTCCAGGTGTTGTCGATGTTGATCCCGGGGACAGCGGGGACAGCGTCCGTGATGCTGACCGTTACGCCATTGGGCCCGGTTTTGCTCACATTCCGAGTGAACGTATCCGCTGCTTCGCACTCATCGGGATGCGTGTGCCCGTCGTCGTCGGCCGAGGAATCATCACCGCAGGCAGGCAGCGCGAGAAGCGCCGTAGCGGCGCACACACGCGCCAGCCCACGCGGTGAGAGCAGCGAAATCATGGAACGTTTCACGGCCATAGCGTCTCCTCGGGACAAGCCTGGAACATTCTCTAAATACGAGCAAGCTCGCGGACGGTTTCCATTCCACGACGCGTTTGACGCATCTGTCCGGATGGCTGCGCGCGTCAGCACGAGCCCGTTACGCGCGCCGGCTCGATTCTGGCGGCGATCCGCTCCAGACATTCAGGCGCCGCAGATCCTCCCAGACCTGCGCGGCCGACGTGTAGCGGTATTGTTCTTGGCGCCGGAGCATCACGCTGACAACGTTGCCGATCGGCGTGCCGAGCGCCTCGGCGCGCGCGCGCGGAGCCCCCTCGCGGATCTGCCGCAACACCTCGTCGTAGCCGAGGCTCGTGTCGATCGGATACTGCCCCGTGTGCATCCAGAACATGAGCAGCCCGAGCTGATAGAGATCGCTCTGCTTGGTCGTGTAACCCAGCGCCGCGACCTCCGGCGCCATGATGAAATGATGCACGATCGGCGGGCGCACGGCGCTTTGCCCGTACATGTCCTGTGCGATACCGAGGTCGCTCAGTTTGACCTGCAAGCGCCCGCCTTGCACGACCAGGATGTTGCCGGCGTGCAGGTCGTTGTGCACCACCTCGTTGTCCGCCAGATACTGGATCGCGAACAGCAGCTGCCGGCTCACCTCCACCGTGAGCCGATCGGTGAACGCGCCCGTCAGCATGCTTTCGAGGCTGTGATCGCAGCGCTCGAGCACCAGGTACAGAAGCCCATCGGCCTCGAAAAAATCGTGCACGTGGACGATGTTCGGGTGTCGCAAGCGAAACAGCCGCTCGGCTTCGCGCAGCCAATCGGCGCGCAGCTCCTCGTAAGGGCGGTGCGACGGCAAAAACACTTTCAGCGCGTACGATTGATCGAACGGACCGAGACAATCGAACACCGCTCCGTACGCGCCTTCACCCAGAGGCTGCCCGAGCAAATAGGTCCAGCCGCGCGGAGAGCGCACGATACCGCCGCTCGAGGGCAGCGGCGCGCGCGCACTATTTGGCGAAAATTCAGGCGGATTCGTCACGTGCGCCGTATTTTAGCGCGCCCCGGCGCGCGGCGTCCGCCGATTGAAACCGGGGACTTACGGGGGCCGGCGCCACCCGAGGCGCTGACGATCCGCCTTGCGAACGGCGCCATCCTTGGCTAAAGGTTCCCGCTCTTTCGGAGATCCATGGCAAATCGCGCGATTTGGAACGTACGCAAGCGCCACGAGTGGCTTAGGGGCGCACTCAAGAAGAAACGCATGAAGCGGCGCAAGCGGCTGCGCGTTGGTCTCGAGCAGGCGCTCGAGCGCAAGCGCGGCAAGGACGCTTCCGGCGGAAGCGAGTCCCAGTCTCCGCCGCAGACTTCCTGAACGGAGCGAGCGGCATCGGCGCACTCAGGCGCCGCAGAGGACGTCCGCTCCCTCCCAGCCCGCAGCCCACGACATCGCTCGCGTCGAGCGCGCAAGCGCGAGTGTACCCGCCGTGTCGACGGCGATGACACCGCCTTGCGCGTTTACGCGATCGGCCAGAGTTTGAATCGCTCGCCGTGTCGCGCTGGCCAAGTCGACGCCGGCGTGCAGTGCCGCGACGAGCTGCCCGGCGAGATGAATCCGCAAAATTCCCTCGCCGTCTCCGGTCGCGGAAACGGCGCCCGCCGTGTTGTCCGCGTAGGTGCCGGCGCCCGGGATCGGACTGTCGCCCACACGACCCCGGCGCTTACCCACCATGCCGCCCGTGCTCGTCGCCGCAGCCACGTTGCCCATGCGATCTCGAGCCACGGCGCCCACGGTGCCACCTCCCGGCCCGGCTGCCTGCAGCTTTGCAAGACGTTCGCGCGCGGCCGCGGTGATCATGCTCGCCTCGTCCGCTCGCACGAAACCCGCCTGCTCGGCGAACAGCGCGGCGCCCTCACCCGCGTACAGCACGTGCCGACCCGCATCGAGCACTGCACGCGCCACACGGATTGGATGCTGAAACGCGGGTAGTGCGCACACGGCGCCTGCCCGCAGCCGCTCGCCATCCATGATTGCCGCGTCGAGTTCCAAGCCTCCATCCGCTGTCAGACAAGAACCCGTGCCCGCATTGAACAACGGATCCGCTTCGAGGATTTCAACGGCGCGCTGCACGGCGTCCAGCGCAGCGCCGCCGTTCTGAAGCAGCTCCTTGGCAGCAACCACCGCGCGCCTGCAGCCCTCGGCGCACGCTGGCTTTCGCGCGTCGGATAGCTCCCCTGCCCCTCCGTGCACGAGGACGGAAAAGCCGCCACCGCCTCCGACCCAGGCCCCGCTCACGGGCACGCGCGCCTCCGATGTCCGATCAGGGCTTGGAACGCCAGCGGCAGGGCCGAGCTCATGAGCCACGGTGCGCCGAGGCGCGACGCGGCCACGGCATGCAGCAGTACCAAGACGAGTCCAAGCGCGAGAGCGGCGCCGAGGACACGCACGGCGACGCCGAGCTCGGCCGAAACCCAGAGCGGTAACACCAGGCTCAAGGAGCCAGTCACCAGCGCCGCTTCGAGACCGCGCTGAGCGCGCAGCTGCGGCTCGACCGAGCTGGCTAGCCAATGCAGAGCGCCGTGCGGGTCCACCCGCACACCGTGCCGCAAGTCCGAGAACCCGAGAGTGTCCGCGCGGAAGTGCGCTTGAGCTCGCAGCGCAGGGAACAAGGAGCTCACGTCCGCCGCGGGCGAGGCGACCAGCGCCACCGCTAGCGCGCCGAGTGCCCACGCAACGAGACTCGGACCGCGCGCAACACGCAGCGGAGACGCGCCGAGCGCGGCCAACGCCACGAGCTCACCCCGCGCGCGAGCCTGAGCGAGGCTGAGCGCCGACGCCAGCGCAGCCGTTGCGGGTACGAACAGACACAGCCGCGCCAGCCGCTGCGGCCATGTGCTCGAGGGCTCCTCGGTAAGCAGCATGACGGCGAGAGCCAGCGCGCTTCCGAGCCCGCCGTATGCCAGCGCGCGCACAGCGAGCGCGCGGTCGAACGCCGTCATGGGCCGAGTATTACGCGGCAGTCGCGTTAGTTGCCCGCGCAAAGCGGCATTTGTTAGCGAACGAGCCGTGGTCATTGCATCCGCACGTATTTCTCAGCAGCGCGGCCGGCCCTCGCAGCTAGGGGGCAGAGCCGCGTGCATGGCTGCGCTGTGCCTCACCGGCTGCTGGGAAATGGGCCGCGCCGGCGACGCCAAGATTCCCGGCGAGCTGCTCGGCGACTACAGCGTCAAGGCCGAGCTCCAGAACTCGACTTGCGGCGAAGGCGCGCTCGGCTCGCAGGAAGAGTGGCAATTCGACGTGCGGCTGTCGCGCAAGGGCTCGCTCTTGTACTGGCTCAACGGCAGAGAGGCCATCTCCGGCAATATCGCAGCGGACGGAGTTTCGTTCGCCATCGAGACCAACGTGAAGGTCGAGGCGCTGAGCCCGGGGCGCGGTCGTCTCGGCTGCACGATTTGGCGCTCTGACCGCACTTCCGGCAAGCTCATGGGGCAGGCCGAGGACGTCCCGGGCTTCACGGGACAACTCGGATTCGCGTACACGCCGGAGGGCAATAGCGATTGCACGGAGCTGATGGGCGTCGCGGGAGGCTTCGCCGGCCTACCTTGTGAGATGACGTACGCTTACTCCGCCGTTCGGCGCTGATTCACGCGCAATTTCGCGCGTATCGTTGCTGTGGACTGGCGAGTTCAAAGGCGCTGTGTTACGTCTGAACCAACGTGCAGGCTGGATTCCAGTCCCGGAATTACCCGTCGAGGGAGCACCCTCGTAGCCGCACTCGGGCTGAGACCGTAAGGTCTCCTATCGGAAGCGCCCCATTTGCCAGAAGCTCACGATTGAGCTCTGAGAATCTCTCGCGAGCTTCTCTGCAGGGGTGTCCGGCATTTACGCCGGAGGAGGTGGAGTCACGATGCAATGTAGTTGTAGCCCTATCCCGGAGGGTGACTCGACCTAGAGCCGGCCGGACCGGTTCTGACGCAATCCGATGCCGCCTAGTCTTCGGACCTGGCGCATCGGGGGGCGGTTCTGCCACTGAACTCTGCTCCCTCGGCTCACACCGAAAGGAGCGGGTTCCCTACCCCGAGCGGGGCGTTCGTTCGCGAACGCGGCCGCGGGCACCAGCCAGATAGTGGGGTTTGCTACGCGGGCCGGGTGGTCGCTGGATCACCCGGCCCGTTTCTATTTTGTCCATGGGATCGGGGCGCTCGGCGGGCCTCCGGCGGGCCGCGTTTTCGGGCACGTTCACGGGCACGTTCACGGGCACGTTTAGAAGGGGGCTTTACAGCTGCACTGACATGGGAGACTCAATGCCCTGCCCGGTCGAGCCGGAAGGGTTGCCATGCAGACGCTTTCTTTAATCCCGTTGACGCTTGCTTCGTTAGGGCTCGGCTCGTTCAGCGAGCTGCTTCGATTCGACTTGTTCTGGGACGCGCAGGTTTTCCAGCAGGACGTCTGGGAGCGCGTAACGAACGGTCTGCGCATCGTGCTCACGTTCGGCGGTGCGCTATTGCTGATGTACGAAGCACGCGCGCGAAAGCTCGGTATTCGCTACCGCGAGCGCACGAAACGGCGCGTCGGCATCGCGTTCACGGTGCTGGCATTCGGAGTGTATTTCGACTTCTTCAATCCGAACGTTCGCTACTCCGAGTACTACCACCGGCACGAGCTCTATCACTATTACCTGGGCTCGAAGTACTTCAAGGAAGTCGGCTACTCGCGTTTGTACGAGTGCACTGCGGTGGCGGAAACGGAGCTGGGACGCGGCGCCGCCGTCAATGCACGCGAGATCAGAAACCTGCGTGAAAACCTGATCCGCCCGATGACGGATCCGACGGTGCAAAAGCACCTGGCCGAGTGTAAGCCGAACTTTTCGCCAGAGCGCTGGACGACGTTCAAGAAAGACGTCGACTGGTTCTACAACTCGTCTGCCGGGTCCTACTGGGACGGCATGACCAAGGACCACGGCTACAACCCTCCGCCGGTCTGGACCATGACCGGAAAGTTTTTCGGCAGCTTCGGCGAAGCGGACGACGGCTTCTTCAAGCTGCTCGCCTGCATCGATCCGCTGCTCCAGCTCGGTTGCGTGTTGTTCATCGGCTGGGCCTTCGGTTGGAAGGTCATGGCCGTGGCCACGGTATTTTGGGGCTGCAACGCGCCGGCCAACTTCTACTGGACGGGCGGCGCGTTCCTGCGTCAGGACTGGATCTTCTTCCTGGTGGCGTCGCTATGTCTGGCGCGAAAACGTTACTTCTTTCTGTCGGGATTCGCGCTCACCTGGTCGGCCCTGCTGCGCATCTTCCCCGGCCTGCTGATCGTGGGTTGGGCGATCCTCATCGGCATTCACGTGATTCGCACGCTGCGCGGCTTACCCGGCACGCGGACACCCGGCCAATCGCTCGCCAATCCGCTGAACTGGCTCAGGCCCGAGCACAAACGCGTGATCGCCGGCTGCGCGGTGGCGCTGGCGGTGCTCGTCCCCGCCAGCATGGCCGTTTCCGGAGCCGATTCTTACAAGCACTTCGTGGCGCACATCGGCGTGCACAAGAACACGCCGCTCACGAACCACATGGGCCTCGAGACGATCCTCTCGCACAATTTCGAAGGCCGCATGCACTTCACACGCGATGAGAACCTCGACGATCCGTTCCAGAAGTGGAAAGAAGGTCGCACTCACCGCTTCAAGAACCTTCAGCCCGTATACATGCTGATTCTGGCGGGACTGTTCGGCTGGACGGTGTGGGCGCTGCGCCGCACGAAGCTCATGTGGGTCGGCCTTGCGCTGAGCTTGCCGCTCGGCATGTCACTCACCAATCTCACTTGTTACTACTATTCGATGTTCATGATCGCAGCGCCGCTGATCCTCGCTCAGCCGGCGCTCGGCCCGGCGTTTCTGATCGCGAGCGGCTGCAGTCAGATCCTGCTCTTCGGAACGCCCATCGGCTTTTACTACGTGGACGATCGCTACACGGCCGAGTCGTACCTGTTCTTCATCTTCAGCCTGTGCATGCTGTTCGCGTACTCGCGCCCATTCAGCCTGGCGCGGCTCAAAGCCTGGTGGCAGGGCAAACCCGATCCGAAGCCGGCATCCGAACCGCCCTCCCCCAGCATCGGCTCCCGCTCGCCCGCTGAGTGAGCTTCTGAGCTTCGCCGCGCCGGGCGCCCCGGGCTTTCCAAATCCGGCGCGCCCTCGCGGCGGGCGGGATCGTAAGCGACTTTACAGGGCGCGGCGGACGGCGGCGACGGCCTGGGAGAGGCCATCTGGGAACGCGGCGAGGGCGAAGTCGACGTGACCGGGGTCCGTCGTGATGTCGAGGACGGTGACGAGCGGAGTGATCAGCCGGAGCAGCCGGTCGGCCTTGCCGTTTTGCAACTTCGGCAGCTTCTTCAAATCGAGCACCAGGCGATCGCCCTTTGCTTCGATGAGGATCGCAGGGCGCTTCGGCATGAAGCCGACCAGGTCGCCGGGCTTCGAGAGATCGAGCGCGCCGGACTTGAGCAGCCCCGCGAGCGGGCTCTCGCTGCTCTCGTCGAGCACCTTCAGTGAGACGTCGCGAACGCGTATTTCGAAGCGCAACTCCTCGGCGTTGATCCGCACCGCTTCCACGAAGATGGCCGCGCCCGCGCGCACCGGAGTGCCCATGGCATTCACAGTGGCCGAGATACGAATCCCCGGCGGAACGGCCTCGATCTGCACGTCCTTGGGTGCGCGTTTGCCCTTGGCCTGCCCTGCCAGCCAGCGCAGGGCCTCGAGCGGCAAGCCGACGCGGAGTCCCGCTGCATTGCGAAGCGCCCTCACGATCTCGTCGGGGTGCTGCTTCAGATAGCCGCCAGCGGCTGCGAGGATCTCCTTCTTATCGGGCATGGCGGCCGAGTATATGCGAGAGTTGGATCGGAGGTCACCATGCTTCGCGACGCGCAAGTTCCCGCCGACCGGGTCCATGGCGTGCTCAAAGAGCACCTGCTGGTGGACGGCTATCCGATCGTCGTGGACCTCGAGCAAAGCCGTGGCTCGTACGTCAGGGACGCGGTGAGCGGCAGAGACTACCTGGACTTTTTCAGCTTCTTTGCTTCGAATCCGATCGGCTTCAACCACCCGCGCATGCTGGAGCCCGAGGTGCAACAGCGGCTCGCGCGCGCAGCCACCACCAAAGTCTCGAACGCCGACTACTACACGAGCTACATGGCGGAGTTCGTGCAAACGCTGGCGCGCACGGCGGCGCCGCCCGAGCTCGTGCACTACTTCTTCATCGACACCGGCAGCCTGGCGGTCGAAAACGCCATGAAAGCCGCCTTCGACTGGAAAGTCCGAAAAAACCTCGCCTGCGGCAAGGGTGAGCGAGGACAGCAGATCCTGCATCTCGAGCAGGCATTTCACGGGCGCTCGGGTTACGCGCTCAGCGTGACCAACACCGATCCGCTGAAGACTCAGTATTTCCCCAAGTTTGCCTGGCCGCGCATCCCCTGCCCGCAGATTCGTTTCCCCTGCGACAGCGCCGAGACCCTGCGGGTGGAGGCGCTGGAACGCGCCGCGATCCACGCGGCGGAGCAGGCGTTCGATCGCGCTCCCGACGACATCGCCGCCATACTCCTCGAGCCGATCCAGGGCGAAGGGGGCGACAATCACTTCCGCCCGGAGTTCTTGCAGGCGCTGCGAAAGCTCGCGGACGAGCGTGACGCACTCTTGATTTACGACGAAGTGCAGACCGGCCTGGGGCTCACGGGCAAGTGGTGGGCCTACCAGCACCACGGTATCGCGCCGGACATCCTGTGTTTCGCGAAGAAAATGCAGGTGGGTGGCATCCTGGTCTCGAAGCGCATCGACGAAGTTCCGGACAACGTGTTCAGCGTGCCGAGCCGCATCAACAGCACCTGGGGAGGCTCGCTGGTGGACATGGTGCGCTGCACGCACCTCCTGCAGATCATCGCGGACGAGCACTTGCTCGACAACGCCGCCGCGCGCGGCGCGGAGCTTCTACGCGGGCTCGAACGGATTCAGACGCGCTTCGCAGGCAAGGTCAGCAACGCGCGCGGTGTCGGGTTGATGTGCGCGCTCGACTTACCCGACACGGAGCGTAGAA
>DATHEN010000618.1:0-2462 GCA_035318565.1 Polyangiaceae bacterium | reverse complement strand
GGCAGAGGTCCCACTCGGGGGTGATTCGGTCCTCGATACCGGACACGAGCTCTTCCACCGCGATACCGGTTCCGGCATTGCGTGCGCTTCGTGCCACTTGGAGGGCGCAGAGGACGGCCGCGTTTGGAAGTTCACGCCGATCGGCGACCGGCGAACGCAGTCGCTCGACGTCGGCCTGGCCGGCACCGCTCCCTTCCACTGGGACGGCGACATGGGAAGCTTCACCACGTTGATGAACGAGGTGTTCGTGCACCGCATGGGCGGAGCCGCCCAAAGCGTGGATCGCAACCAGGCGCTGCTCGACTGGGTGACCCAGCTCACACCGCCGGCGCGGATTCGGGAAGCCACGGATGCGGCCGCTCTGCGTGGCAAGGCGATTTTCGAATCGAGCAAGGCTTCGTGCAGCTCGTGTCATGCGGGGCAGCACCACCAGAGCTTCTTCGTCGGAACCACGGATGCCACGCATCCGCTTCAGGTGCCGGTGCTCACGGGTATCGGCTTCCGTGCACCGTTCATGCACAACGGCTGCGCTCCGAGCCTCCTCGGTCGCTTCGATCCGGCGTGCGGCGGCGGTGATCGGCACGGCGTCACTTCGCACCTGACGGACGCACAAAAGGGCGATTTGATCGGTTACCTCGAATCGCTGTAGCCGTGAGTGTTACCCTGGCACTACCGATCGCGGGTCCGATGCCAATCAGCGGGCTGTTGCACTCGTTGCGCTGCAACAGCCCGCGCAACACTTGGAATCACCGCGGGCCGCCGATCTGTCCGTGCCTGATACACGAGTGTACGGGTGATACACGTTCACGCGACGCACTCGTTGCGCGCCGCGTGAACGTCGGGACACTCGGCGAGTGCGCTTTTGATTCACAGAGTGCCAATAATCAGCGCGAACGGTTCGCGCGCAGTGCGCACACGCGCGCGAGAGCGCTACTCGAACTGCTAATTCTGTAGCGCAACGCGAGTTACGCGGAGCGCGCGTCGTGGCGGCTGCACTGGATGCGAAACGTTCGGCACATTGAAGCCATTCTGAGCCGCGTGCAGACAAGCTCGGCGTGGATTGCACGAAGCATTCGTCATTGCATGACGGTGATACGACAGCGCATGTGGGTGTGTTGCCTGATGCAAACACCGGCATAGGTATTGCTCGGTAGATCGAGTCTTCGTCTCATCGCGAGATGAGCCGTAAACCGGGGGTGCAGAAACTGGATAGGGAACGGGGTGATTGGGGCTCGGGTCCGGGGTGCGGGCTCGAGTGCGTTTGAAGTCGGGTCGAGCTCGCTCGCCTTGGTGCGAGATGGCCGAGGTTCGTGTTCGCGACTGCATCGAGCGGTCAGGGAGTGGTGCGCGCTGTTCGACCCTTTTGACAGAACTGGAAGGTCAACCATGCAAAGAAACATTGATCGACGTTATGGGTCGCCGCTGGTTTGGGCGCTCGCGCTCGCTGCGGCATGTAGCTCGGGATCCGAAAAGGGTGGGACGTCCGCGAAGAACGTCGAAACGTTCGACGAAGCGATCGAGCCGCTGCAGGTAGCGTCTCCGCCTGGCGCAGCCGCAGAGGCCCTGGACGGAGGCGCGCCAACCGACGCGAGCACCGAGGGAGGTTCAGGTGGCACCGGCGGCATCTCCTCGGGAGGAAGCGCCGGTGCACCTCAAGGAGGCACCGGAGGAATTGGTGAAGGGGGTAGCGCGGGCACTTTCGGCGGAACGGGGGGCATCGGTGAGGGAGGCAGCAGCGGCGCTCCCGGAGGCACGGGAGGAATCGGTGAGGGTGGCGGCCCGAGCGGGGCTCCGTCCGCATTCTGGGAAATGAACGACTGTTCGGCGGTGACGCGCACCCTGCTGGACTCATCGGGTAACGGCATTCACGCCACGCGAACGGCTTCCGCGCGCTGCGGTACGGGTATCTCGGGGCAAGGCGTGGTGTTCGACGAGGCCAAGGACCGCATCGAGGCCTTGAATGCACCGCAGTTCGAGCTCGATGACAGCCTGGCCGTGGCGGCCTTCATCAAGCCGTCGAACGCGGACAACAACCGGCCGATCGTAATCAAGAGGCGCAATGACGACACGGCCTTCTCGTTGCGTCTGCAGAACAACCAGATCCAATTCACCGTCACGCTGGAGGGCTCGAACAAGGCGGTGACAACCCGTGCTCCCATCACCCTGAACGAATGGAGTCACGTGGCCGGCGTGTTCGACGGTGAGTTCGTGTTTTTGTTCGTGAACGGCCGCCAAGTGGGGCAAGTCACGGCTCGCGGATCGATCGCAGACGTCAACGCGCCGATTCGCATCGGATCCACCACGCAAACGCAGCACTTCGTGGGCACGCTGGACAACGTGTGGATCTCCACCAACGGAGTCACACCGGGCACCATTGCTGGGCTGGCTTGTATTCGCGGACAGTCCGAGCTCGCGATCAATCCCCTGACATCCGGGCCGGTCCCGGCGGGAACCGAGTTCAC
>DATHEN010000617.1:0-2145 GCA_035318565.1 Polyangiaceae bacterium | reverse complement strand
GACCACCGAGCGATCGGAAGGGCCCCACCTGCGCGGCGAATCGCTGTGCCGGTAACCCCAATCGCGACGGTGATGAGGGTAGTGCGGGTAGCCGTAGCGATAGCCGTACGCGTAGTGGGGATAGATCGGATAGACGACCGGCCCGCCGATCCCGACCGCCCAACCGCCAGGCGTGAACATCCAGCCATCGTCCGCGTAGACCCAGCGCGCCGACACGTACACATGGCCGGAGCGCGGCGCCATCCAGCTGCCGCTGATCCAGACGTAGCGGCCGCCGTACCAGTACCAATAGCCGGGCGCCCACACGTAGTGGACCTCGGGCGCCGGGGGGCGCGACTCCGCAAAGGGCTGCAGCGGAGGTTGCTCGGGCGCGATCACGCGCGTCTCCGCCACGCCGAGCTCACCAGCGGGTGCGCCGCCGGGGCTGGAACCCAGGCCCGACGAGGGGCCGTCTACGCGCGGGAGCGGGGCTTGCTCGGGCAGTCCGCGCTCCTCGCGCGGTGGGGGCGCCTTGTCCGGCAGTCCGCGTTCCGGCCGAGCGGGCGGGGCCTGCTCGGGGTACGCGCTGCGCGGCTCGGGGCGGGAGATCGGATTCTGTCGGGCCGCTTCGATCTCGGCCGCTTCGGCGGCTGCCGCTTTGCGCGCGGTTGCCGCGGTCTGGGCGGGCGGCGAGGCCTCCGCGCTGTGGGCGCACGCCGCAAGCAAGGCGGCGGCGGCGATCGGTGCCAGCGGTGCAGAGGAGAGACGCATAAAACGGCCGACGTGTGGCAGGTGCGTCGCATTCGGGCCGGCGCGACGTGGCCCGTGGGGAGCTGCCCTGACTGTCCCACGGAACACACGCCGAGGCACGTCTGGCCACCCACGCGTGGCGAGCGCATGGTGGAGCGAGCACATGCTTGGCCGCGCCGGAGTTTCGCGCTAAGAACAGCGGCCCAATCTGGGCCCGGTCACGGGGCCGATCAGCACTCGATGGCGCAGCTCGCTGCGCTCGGCTGGCCCGGGAGCTACGCGGTGAGCCTGTATCTGCACGGCCTAGGGCACTTCCACCCCGAAAACGAGATCACCAACTCGTTTCTCGAGGAGCTCGACATCGGGACCAACGAGGCATGGATCCTCGACCGCGTCGGCATTCGCTCGCGGCGCAGCGTGCTGCCGCTCGAGTACATTCGCACCACCCGCAACGCCGACGTGCGCGCGACCACCGAGGCCGCGACCTGCACGCAGGCGGAGATGGGTGAGCAAGCCGCGCGCATGGCGCTGGCGCGCGCGGGCCTGACCCCGGCGGACATCGGCATGGTGATCTGCGGCAGCTCGGCGCCCGACACGCTCTCGCCGGCGGACGCCTGCAACCTCGCGCAGTTGCTGGGCGTGGATGTGCCGGCGTTCGACATCAACTCGGCGTGCACGAGCTTCTTCGTACCGATGCACTTGCTGTCGATGATGAGCCCGGAGCGGTTGCCGAAGTTCATCCTGGTCGCGGCGTGCGAGTCGCTGACCCGCACCGTCGACTACAACGATCGCGCGACCGCGGTGCTGTGGGGTGACGGCGCCGCGGCGGCCGTGATCTCGCTGACCGAGCCCGGGCGCGCGAGCATCCACGGCACGCATCTCGACTCGAGCCCATCCGGTCATCAGAAGGTGGTCGTGCCGCGCTACGGCTACTTCACGCAGGATGGCCAGGCCGTGCAGAAGTTCGCGGTCAAGCGCACGGCGGAGACCTTGCGCCGGTTACGCAGCGAGCACGCACAACCCGAGCGACGCTTCGCTTTCGTCGGGCATCAAGCGAACCTCCGCATGCTCGAGAGCGTGTGCAAGCTGTGCAGCATCCCCGGCGACCGGCACTTCTCCAACGTCGAGCGCTTCGGCAATACGGCGGCAGCGGGCTCGCTCTCGGTGCTGTCGATGAACTGGGAGCGTCTGGCCGACGACGAAGACATCGGAGTCGTGGGGGTAGGCGCGGGTTTGACCTGGGCCGGCTATCTGATGCGCGTCGTGCGTTCGGCGGCTGCCGCGCGCTGAGCGCGGACTGAGCCGCGCTGGCCCTGGGGTCGAGTGGCTGGCCGAGCGCCACGGACTTCTGCGTTGCAGCGATCGCAGCGAAGCGGCTACGCTGCGGTGAGCGAACGCCGGCAGGAGCGGGCGCTC
>DATHEN010000616.1:0-7051 GCA_035318565.1 Polyangiaceae bacterium | reverse complement strand
GTCAGCGGATCGGCCACTCGCCGCATCAGCGAGGGCGCGATGCGCCAGGTCTCCGGGTTCGCCGCCAAGGGCGATCCGGGGGGGCCGCCCGCAACATAGTCCAGCGCCCGCATACACAGACCGTCTCGGGCCGGGGTCGCGCTCGTGGCTCGCGTGGAGTAGCTCAAGCGCAAGGTCTGCTGGGCGATGTCGGCGTTCGAGCGGTCCCAGTCCAGAACGATCTGTGGATAGCTCGTGATCGCTTGAACGGAGTTGCAAGCATCCTGCACGTCGTCTTCGTCGGTCAGAAATGCGTAGCGCAGTACCGATCGCTCGTCGGCCAGCGCGATGGGTTTGTATTGCAACCCCCAGGTCTGCCGTAATTGAACGCGCGAACCGGCCTCGTTGTCGCGTTTGGCGAAGCACTCGTTGCCAGGCCCGTTCGGGCCCGAAACGTAGCAGGAGGCCTGCGCTGGCTTGCACGAGGTAGGCGCATCACCATCCGGGGCATCGACGGACGAATCGGCACGCGCGTCGCCCGCATCTGCATCACCCGCCTCCTGTGATACGTCGGGCCGAGCGTCTCGTGCATCCGATGCCTCGCTCTGCTCACCCGCCTCGGCAGCGTCATTTCCGCCCAAACCCCCGGATGCATCGCCGTCCGCCGTTTCGGCCGTGTCGATTCGCAGCACGAGTGTGCGCTCGCAGCTGCTGACGATCAGCAGTGCCAAGGCACTCGAGCAAAGTCCGCGCGCGATTCGCACCATTCCGTGTCAGTGTGCAATAGATGCGTACTGGCGCGGACGCAAAACAGAAATCCCAGGGATTATCCAGGTTTCAATCCCGCACTGACTCTCCAGCCGTGCCTTTGGCCGCCGGCTATTCGGACGCCCGAGAGCCGTCGCTTTCGCTCGCCGGAGCGTGCTGTTTCAAGATGGCGCGCACCCGATCGACCAGCGGATCGTTGGGGTTCGCAGCGATGAAGCTCCGACCGAGTCGTTCCGCACTTTCGCGCTGCCCGCTCCGGGCCAGCGCTTCGACGCGCAGCACCGTGGCTTCCGAGGTGAGACGCCCGGTCGCGAAGCGAGTGCGATAAGTCTCGAGCTGCTGCAGCGCATGCGCACTGTCTCCATTCAAGAGCTGTTTGCGCGCTTCGTCGAGTACGGCAATCTCCGGAGAGAGCGTGTCCGTTTTCTCCGAAGCCGAAGGCGCGGGCTGCGCGCGGCGCGCCGGAGTTTTCGGTTCCGAGCGCTTCGGCCCGGGAGCTCGGACATGCTCGGGAGCCGATGCAGTGGGGAGCGCATGCGCGCTAGCTGGCGGTGCCACGGGTACTGTCGTGACCACTTTCGGCGTAGGAGGTCTGGCGCGTGTTTCGTGGCGCGCGGGTTCGGCAGTCACGCTGATGGGCTCGTCCGGCGTGCGCGCCTGGTCCACGGCAATCCACACGGCTGCGCCCGTCACACCAACGGCTGCCACCTTCGCGAACATGCCCAACGTGCCGGACCACACGCTGCCCGCCGCCGAGCTACCGGCTGCGCCGATCTCGGCGGATGCCGCACCGGCAGCCTTGGTGGTGGCGAGCACGGCCGTAGAAGCCACACCGATACCCAGCGCCTGTCGAGCGCGCCGGCGCGCTTGCAGATCGGGGCCGTCGCTGCGCGCAGCTTCGAACAAACGCCTGCTGATCTGCTCCAGATCGTCACCCGAGTCCGGTTCGCTCATCGGTCGCCGCCTTCGAAGGGGTTGCGATGGGCGAAGGTCGCCAGCACCTTGCGAAACTCTTCGCGCGCGCGCCGCAGGCGCGACGCGGCCGTTCCGCGCGGGATTCGTTCGAGCACCGCGACTTCGTCGACGCGATACTGTTCGACCTCCACGAGCACGAGAACTCTACGCAGTGGGTCGGGCAACTCGGCCAGGACTTGATCGAGCAGCTCGCGTGCGCGCGCGGCCTCCGTCAACTCGTCAGGCCAGCTCGCGGGTTCCTGGGCTTCATGCGTCAGCACCTTGGCCCGCCGCTTGGCCGAACGACGGGAGTTTGCCGCAGTCTTCAGAGCGGCTCCGTACAGAAACGCACGTTCCTTTCCAGAGACGACCCCGTCTAGTTTGCGTGCAAAAATCATGAATACCTGTTGCGCAGCGTCGTCGACTTCTCCGGCGGGCACCCCAAAACGCCGCAGCAAGCGCCAAACCAGCGCGTAGTTTTCCGAGAAAACTGCCTCAAGCCGCGTCACGTGGTCGGTCGAATGTACGAACGCCTCCGGCGCGGGCGCCGCGGCGACCAAGCTGGTCACATCGGGTAATGTCCGCAGGCCGGGATCGTGATCACGGGGTGGCAAGCCCAAGACCTACCCCCGCGTAAGAGGTCAACCAAGCGGTCCGATGGAGCTCGTGCGTGCGGTCCGTCTCCAGTAGGAAAGTGTACGCCCGCAGCGGCAGTCGAGCTCCCGCGGACACGTCGACGAGCACACGGTCGAACACATAGTACTCGAGGCGTAGCAGCGCACCCGAGCTGACCCAAATGTCTCGATCCTTCGCGTCGTTGGAGCCGTAGTTGGCCGAAATCTGGCCGATCTCCAGGTTCAAGCAGGAGCGCAGAAGAATGCTGCTGGTTCCCAGCGCCAGTGGGCAGGCGTCGAGCCGACCCGAATAGATCGAGACGTCGAGCGGATCGTCGTTGGAGCCCGCGAAGCCCAGTGCCAGACGCGTGCTCGGACGAAACAGTCCGTGCCCGCGCAGAGCGCCCTGCACATACACACCGAAACCCCTCAGAACAGCTGGCGCGACCCCACCCACCAGAGTCCCAACGACTCCGCCGGCGACTCGCAGCGCGCTCGGCTGCGTCTCCGCGCGGCGCTTCTTGGTAGGTTCGCTGGCAGCGCGCGGCTGGCGATCTCGTTCGGGCTTCGCGCCCGGCTCCGCGTCGGGCACTGGCTGGGACGGCAGAGACGTCGCCTCGCCCGGGTCGTCAGCCGGCTCGCTACCGGGCGTCAGGGTCAGTGCCAAGGTCAGCGCCAGCGCATCCGCGATTTGATCGCAGCTTTCGCCCGCCAGCTCGCGAATCGCAATCGTACCGCGCGCCGTTTGCCGCTCGAGCCGGCCGAAGCTCGCATTCGCCTTGCTGCCCATCGTGACGACGAAGTCGACCCGATCGCCGATATCCGCGAGCCTGGCGCGAGGCGTACGCTCGGAAACGAGCTGAATGAAGCGACCACCATCCGGACAGGCGGCGGCGGCGCGGTACCACACGTTCACCACGCGCGCGCCGGCGTCCTTCGCTTCCTGAGCGCGGGCGGACGCACCTAGCAACGCGGTGAGCACGAAGGCCCCCACTCCCACGAGCTTCGAGTACCGAAACCTCCAAGCCAAGCGCACATTCAATACACGCTCGGCCCGTCGGCTGCAAAGTCAGGAAGCCTAGGCCGGCCGGCGCCGTCCCCCGAGCCTGCTCGGCACGGAGCGGCTCGGCCCGGAGCGGCGCTCGATCTGCAGTCCCGCGCGCTGCTTGATGTGCCACAGCAGATTTCGGGCGAGCTCGCGGCGAAATAGCGGATCGCGCAAACCCTTCCACAGCGTGCCGGCAATCAGCTGGGTGGGAGCTTCGAGCTGCTCGAAGCTCACGTGAGTCAACTTCGAGGTCGCCACGCTGGCGTAGAGTTGTTGGATGTTGCCGCTCGGCTCGAGCCGAATACCGAACACGACCCGCGGCGCGACGCGCGTCCGGCGCGGCGCGACACGTTTGGACGTGCGCAGGCGCAGTCCCTCTCGAGCGTATTCGGCCACCAGCGCGGGCAGACCGTTGATCATGCGAATAGTGCCGCGGACCTTGCCGTGGCGCTGCGTCTTGAGGTGAAAGAGTGCCACCTTGGCGCGCCCTCGCACCGGGACTTGCGCCGCGAAGTATTCGCCTCCGCCGTCGTTCAACGCTTCCACGTCCGCGGCAAGCAGCGCTTCGAGCGCTTGCACGTCCCGGGTGCTCAGGTGCCACAGCAGGAGCTGCAGCTTTCGCAAGGTCTGCGCCTGCACTTCGCGAGTCGGGGGAACGCGCGTCGCGTCATAGTCGCGCAGCGCCGCCCGTGCACGATGATGCGTGGTCTTGACGTTGGCCTCGCTCATCCCGAGCACGTCGGCCGCTTCTCGCACCGAGTACCCGGATACGTCGCACAAGACCAGCACGGCCCGCTGCTTCGCCGACAATACCTCGAGCGCATGCAGGAACGCGAACGAGACGCTCTCGAGCTCACCGTAACGCGCATCCGGGAGTGCCGCGTCGCTCGGCCAATCACTGGTGTCGATGGGCGAAGGGAGATACGGTCCCTCGTACGCGCGACGCTTGCGCGCGCGCAGGTGATCGCGGCTCAGGTTCATGGCAACGCGTATCAGCCAGGGCTTCAAATCGCGCTCGCTGTCGGCCGGAGGTCGCTCGAGAGCGCGTGCAAAGGTTTCTTGAACCAGATCGTCTGCGTCTGCCGCGTTACCAGTCATGCGATAGCAAAGGCGCCAGAGCAGGGTGCGATGAGCCTGGAACGCGCTGGGGAGTGCAGTCATGGCCGTTCGCGTGGAGATGATCGATTCAATAGGGCCCGGGAATGCGAAAGGAAAGCCGTTCGGGCCGGCGAATACGCAGGACGGCGCAGCGTTTTGAACGCTGTTGCCATTCCGCGACTCCCGCTAGACTCCGCCCCCCTTGACCGAAGACCCCTCCCCGCCCAGGCCGCCACTTCCCCCAGGGGTTGCCGCGTTCCTCGTCTTTCTCGCGAGCGGGGCGGTGCTGGTGCTCGAAATCGTCGGCTTGCGATTGGTCGCGCCCTACGTGGGCATGACGTTTCAAACCAGCAGCACGGTCATTGGCGTGGCGCTCGGGGCCATCGCTTACGGCACTTGGCTGGGCGGCAGAACGGCAGACCGGCGAGATGCGCGGGCGCTTCTCGGACCGTGTTTGCTGCTGGCCAGCGTGGCCACTGCCATCATGGTGCCGGCCGTGCGCTACGCCGGCGAATTGCTGCGCGGAATCCATCCCGTCAGCATGCTGGCGCTCACCTTGCTGACGCTGTTCCCGCCCGCAGCTCTGCTGTCCGCGGTGACTCCACTCGTGATCAAGCTCGAGCTGCGTCACGTCGGACAAACGGGGCGGGTCGTGGGGCGGCTATCGAGCCTCGGAACGCTCGGAGCCATCGTGGCGACGCTGGGTACCGGTTTCGTGCTCGTCGCGGCGCTTCCCACGAGCCGCATCGTGATCGGCGTCGCCGCGGTGTTGGCCGTCACGGGGCTCTGGGTCACGCTGTCGTCAGCGCGCACGCGTGCGCGCGTTGCAACCGCCGCGCTACTCGCCGGCATCACCGGCGCAAGCGGCGCGTTTGCGCTCTGGGCGCCCAACCCCTGTGATGTCGAGACCGTCTACAATTGCGCGAAGGTCACCGCCGATCCCGCGCGTCCGAGCGCGCGAGTCTTGTGGTTGAACTCGACACGACAATCGTACGTCGATCTCGAAAATCCACGGCATCTCGAATACGTCTACACGCAATGGATCGGAAGCTTGATCGATGTCATCGGTGCTCCCGCTGCGTCACTGGATGTGCTGCATCTCGGTGGTGGAGGCTTCACCCTTCCGGCGTACGTGGCGGCCAACCGACCGGGTAGTCGCAATCTGGTGATCGAGCTGGACGCCGATCTCGTCGAGCTGGATCGCCGCTCTCTCGGCCTCAGGACGGGGCCGCACGTCTCGGTGCTCACGGGCGATGGCCGCATTCATCTGAGTCGCCAGGCCAGTGCCGGCTTCGACTTGCTGATCGGCGATGCGTTCGGGCATTTGACGGTCCCCTGGCATCTGGCCACTCGCGAGTTCACCGAGGAAGTTCGGAGAGTGCTGCGCCCATCCGGCATTTACGCTCTGAACGTGATCGATTGGCCACCCGCGCACTTCGCGCGCGCCGAGCTCGTCACGGTGGCCTCCGTGTTCGAGCACGTTGCGCTGGTGATGCCGGCCGGCGCGCTGCGTGCCGGCGGCGGGGCGAATTTCGTGATCCTCGCGGCGAATCGATCCCTGCCCTTGGCGGCGCTCGCGTCCCGCTTGAGAAGCCTGCCAGCGCCGGTGGAGTTGCTCACCGGGCCAGACCTTGCGCCGCTGATACGCGACTCCGTGGTCCTGACCGACGACTTTGCCCCGGTCGACCAGCTGCGCGCCGCGTCTTCGCTACTTTGAATCAGCTTCGCCTTCGCGGGGGCGGGCGCGCTCCGGCGCGGAGCTCGGCGAGCCCATACTTGCCGAGCACATTTCGCAGCTGCTGCTGTGCGTCGCTGCTTACCGCGCCCTTCACTCTCAGCGCGGGACGCCCGTCTTCACTGACTACTCGCAGCTCCGCCGTCTGGACGCGCGCGCGCGTCAGCACATCCGTAAAATCGTCAATTAGCCGCTTGGGAACGCGACCCCGTACGTGCTCCACCCGCCCCTGACTCACGCCCACGGCGAAGAACTCCGTAGCTCGCCGCAGCCACAGCGCGATCGGCGCCAAGAGCACCGCCACGAGCAAAAGCGCCATCAGGAGATCGGCCAAGGGAACGAGTCCTCGCCCAATCGACTCGATGAATCAACCGATCGCTTCTTCGCCGGCGGCGGGGGGTACGCCCTGGCGCGCCGCGGTGCGCTCCGGCCGGCGCACGAAGCTCATGCCCATGGCCAGCGCCGTGAGCAGCCACCATGGCACGTCCCCATACAGCTCATACGGCGTGCGTGTCTTGAGCCAGGCTACCTCGGCCACCTTGGCTTGTTGCTTGAACGTGTCCGTGTGCGCCACGATTCGACCCACGGGATCCACGAAGGCGCTGACCCCGCTGTTCGTGGAACGCACCAAAAAACGACGGTGTTCCACGGCACGCAGCCGAGCCATGCCGATGTGAATCCAGGGCGCCGTCGTGTCCCCGAACCAGGCGTCGTTCGTCATGTTGACGAGCAGATCCGGTTCTCCCGATCGCACGACGCTATTGATGAAGCTCGGAATGATGTCTTCGTAGCAGATGCAGACGGTGATCTTGTGGCCCTGAAACTCGAGGGGACTCGCGTTCGCGCCCTGGACGT
>DATHEN010000615.1:0-2733 GCA_035318565.1 Polyangiaceae bacterium | reverse complement strand
GCGCGCCGTGGCGCCGTCAGAGCCGCTGGCAAAGCCAGTACGAGCTTCGCAGCGCGGGGTGAACAAGGGAACGAAACGCGGGGTCGAGGTGGCGGGCGTCAGCATCACGCACCCGCAGCGAGTGCTGGCGCCTCTTTCGCTCACCAAGCTCGAGCTCGCGCGTTACTACGAAGCCGTTGCGGAGTGGATGTTGCCGCACGTGCAAGGGCGCCCGCTCGGGCTCGTTCAGCATCGCAAGGGCAGCGATAGCGGCGTGTACCTGGCTCACGACGCGGCGTTCGGACCACACGAGCTGAAACGCATGCAGGTCCCGCTACGAAAAAAGACCGGCCACTATCTGGTCATCGAAGACGTTGCAGGGCTCGTCTCGCTCGCCAATTTCGAGATCATCGAAGTGCATGGCTGGATGAGCCGCGAGAACGACTTGGAGCATCCCGATCGCCTGGTGTTCGACGTGGATCCCGACGAAGCTCTGCCCTGGAAGGACGTCGTCGCTGCCGCAGAGTACGTGCGCGATCAACTGGCTAGCCTCGGTCTCACGTCATGGCCGCGGGTGACGGGCGGAAAGGGTGTTCACGTCGTGGTGCCTCTCGAGCCGAGCATGAGCTACCGCGACGGCCTGGAGTTCGCGCGTGCCTTCGCGGCTCACCTGCAGCAGAGCGAGCCCGGCCGCTTCGTCACGCAGACCGGCGCAGCGCGGCGTAAAGGCAAGGTGCTATTGGACGTACTCCGCAACGCGCGCGCCAGCACCGCCGTCGAGTCCTATTCCACGCGGGCACGGCCGGGTGACCCGGTCTGCGTCCCGGTGTCTTGGCAAGAGCTGAAACGCGGGGGTGCCGTGCCGTTCAGTGTCGAGCGCGTGCTGAAACGGCTGCGCGCCACGGGCGAGCCTTGGCGCGAGTATTGGGGGACGCCGAACCGTGTGCGCGGGCGACCGGGGTGAAAAGCACGCCCCCGGTACGCTCCGGCGCTGCCGTTGCTTCGAAGTTGGAACGCTCGCGCCACCGGATGCGCACGGAGACAGCGCATGCTCCGCTCGAAGAAAGAGAGGGAGCCATGCAAAAGCTTTACGCAAAGCTCGGGATCTGCGGAGCGAAAGCCGGAAATGGCGGGCCGCGCTAGGCGTTGATGAAGCTGCGGCCAGCTTGCGCTAGCCTCGACGCATGGTGGAATCGAGCCAGGCACCGCGCCGCATCGCCGAGCTTTCAAGCCCGCATTCGAGCATCGAAATCGAACGCATCCCAGGCAAGGCGCTGGTCATCCGTCTCACGGGCCACGACGTTGGGGACCACGCGAACGAGCCCTTCACCGCCCTCGACGCAGCGCTCGGTGCGGAGCGGCCGCTGTTGTTCATCGATGCGCGTGGTTCCAAGGGAGCGAGCCTCGAAGTGAGCAACGCCTGGGCGTCGTGGCTGCGGTCTCGACGTGAACGGCTGGGCGAGATTCACATGCTGACAGGCTCGCGCTTCATCCAGCTTACGGCGGACTTCGTGCGGCGCTTTGCGGATCTGGGGGAGCAGATGTTCATTTACACGGATCCGGCGGCTTTTGATGAGCGCTTGAGCCGCTGACACGAGGTCACCCTGCCAAATCTTGCACGGTGAACTGGTCAGCCGTCGAAATAGTGCGCAGGCTGGCCGGCCATGACTTTCCCACGTCTCACGGTCGCAGCCTTGTGCGGTCTCTCCGCCGTGCTCGCCGTTGACACGACGGCAGCAGCCCAGAGCCTGAAGCCCACGCCCGCCTTGCCGCCGCCGGCGCGATTGCGCTTCGTTGCCGATCCCGTCTCGGACGGAGCGGTGCTCAGCTTCGCATTGGGCATCGCGACCCTCTCGGAAGCCATCATGAGCACCGGTGAGATCACGCCTCAACAGCCCAACCTGAAGGCAGATCTCCTGTTCATCGACCATGAAGCGCAGGAAATGACACCGAATTCCGCGTGGAAGGCGGTATCGAACGTGGGCTTGCTGAGTGCGGTCGGCTTCGCGCTCGTCGATCCTGTTCTTTCGGGTTTTCGCGACGGGCCCGAAGCTGGAATCGTGGATGCCGTGATCTACGGCGAGACGCTTGCGATTACCTGGTCGGTCACGAATCTGACCAAGATCAGTTTCCGCCGTCCTCGTCCCAGCGCTTACAAGGAAGCTCAGCGCCGCGCCGATGCAGGCCAAGAGGACGCCGACATCACCCAGACGAATAGCGCGCTCTCGTTCTTTTCTGGTCACGCGTCGATCACGGCATCCGTCGCGGCAACGGCGACGTACCTGGCCTTCAGCAGGTCGCCCGGCACGCCACGCCCTTGGTTCACGTTGGCCGCCGGAGGCCTCGCGACCGCGCTGGTAGGCTATGGTCGAGTGCGTGCCGGGGATCACTTCCCCACCGACGTGATCGTCGGCGCCATGGCGGGAGCCGGTATTGGCATCCTCGTTCCGCATTTGCACCGTTCCGATGAAGTCAAGCGTCGCCCCGTATGGATCGGCGTCATCCCATCCCACGACTCGGCCGTGGTGACGGCGAGCGCGATGCTGTAGTGAGCGGGGGCCGCTGCTCGAACCCCCATGTCGATTTACCTGATCCGTCACGGCGAAACCGCGGCCAACGCGGAGCGCGTGTTTCAATTGTCCGACAACCCGCTCAATGACACTGGCATCACCCAAGCAGAGCGCCTGGGCGAACGCCTGAAGGACGAACCCATCGCGCTGATTCTGGTGAGCGACTACGAACGTGCCGCGCACA
>DATHEN010000614.1:0-3114 GCA_035318565.1 Polyangiaceae bacterium | reverse complement strand
TTCGTCCACGTCGCCGTAGACCAGCCGGACGTTGAGCGGCAGATCGATACCGTCGATCCGATCGTCGAGCTCGAAATCGCCGAACGCGGCGGCGAGGCTGCGGTGCAGCAGGTTGAACTCGAGGGTGTGCTCGCGCGTGGGTGCCAGCATGCCGCCGGACGTGTACTTGATCAGCTGCGGGCGGCGTTCGAGCAGGCGAGCCAGCGCCGCGGGCTCGTCGAGCACGGTCTCGCTCTCGACCACACGCGAGACGTACGCGAGCATCGCCGCGCGGATCGCCTCGAAGCGGCGAGGCGCCAGCGGTTGCTCGAACAACAAGCGCCAGCTCTGCGCGCCGGGAAAGCGCTTGGCCAGCGCGGCGAAGACGCGGTCTCCGTGCTCGGAGAACTGCTTGGTGTGGCCGCTCATGTTCCACCCGCCTCGTGCCGCTCGCAGCCCTCGGGCATCACACCATCGACCGCGCGCAAGCGGGCGCTCGACACGCGCGGCTCGCGCACGGCGCCGAACACGTGGCCGTACAGACCATCGAACCAGCTCTGGCGCGCGTCGAGCGCGCCGAGCGCTCCACGCATCATCGACTGGCGCGCCTCGAGCTCGCCGGCATAGGGCTGCATCGCTTCGATGATGTTGCGCCCGTGCCCGTCGTCGCAGTGCACGTGCACCGTCCAGAACACGTAGTCGGCGGGAGCCACCAGGCCGCTGCGGCGAATGCCCTCGAGGATCTTGCGGTACAGCGCCGGTACGATGCACTCCGTGCCCGGCCCCATCGTGGCCAGACCCTCGAGCCAGTGACTGTCGCGACACAGCGTGCGATACGCCGCGTTGAATTGCTCGGTCGCTTCGATCGGTTCGAGCTCGCGCAGCGACGCGGGGTCGAAGTCGAGCGCCGTCAGGAAGCGCCGGAACAGCGCGGGGTGAGTCAAGTCCTTCGCTCTGCGCGTGCTGCGTTCCATCACCGCCGCGACTTGCGCGCGCGAGACCACGTTGCTGTCGATCAGCGCGGCGACCGGATCCTGTGGCGCGCCGCCGTTGACTCCGCGTTCGAGCGCTTCCCCCAGCTGTGCGCCGGTGATCAGGCCCTCCTCGAGCAAGATCAGATGCACGCGATCGCGTAGGCGCGAGGGCTCGCCGATCTCTTCGTACATGTTGAGCACCAGCAGGGTTCGCGCGTGCTCGTCCGGCGCGTTGGATATGACGGCGGCGAGGTTGTTGGCGAAGCGTCGCGAGTAGAGGTAGTGCTGCCCCGCGAAAGCGCGCAGCTGCTCGCGGCTCAGCTCCTCGCTCGATATTCGCTGCAAGAACGGATGGGTCATCACTGGATGCGCGAGCACCGCCGCTTCGAGCTCCTCGAAGAACTCGGCGTGACCAGCTGCAGAGACCTTCGGTCGCAACGTGCTCATCGAACTCACTCCTTCCGCGGCCCGAGGCCGACTACGAACTCGCAGTGTGCGGCGCCGCGCCGCGCACAGACGTCCTCGCGCACGGTGATCTCGGTGGCGAAACGCCGGCCGAGACCGCGCAGCAGACCGAACACCATCGGGCACAGGCCGGAGCGGCTGCTCACGTAGTGCATGCGCATGGTCGATGGATCGATCGTGTCGAAGCGAAACGAAGGTGGCCGGAGCTTGGGGAAGCTGCGCCCCACGCGCGCGTGCAGCGTGTCGAGGCTCAGCAGGAAGTCGCGCAACGAATCCCCGGCCACGTCGAACATCGGGCCGTAGCCCTGCTCGCTCGTGTAGCTCACCCAGAAGTCGCCGAAGTCGCCGAGCAACACATCGGCGTCGATCGCCGTGAGCTCGCTCGCGCTAGCCACGATGCGAAAGGTCAGCTCATCCGGGTACGGCGACATCTTGTCGAACTGCGCGATGCCGGGTGCCACGGAGGCCGCGATCCGGTCCCAGACTTCGGCGCCGTGAGCTTCCAGGACGAACTGCTTCAGCGCTGCGTTGATCAGGCCGTACATGCGGTTCCTGTCCGAGGCAATCTGCCACGTGAGTTTCGAGCCATTCGAGTCAGCGGCATCGTCATACGCATGAGCCCACCGGGCGATCACAAATCCCGATGTACAATCGGCATTCTCGGCGAACGCCGCGCTCCAAGAAAGATGTGTGCGGCCGCGCGGCAGTGCCGGCCGGCTCGTACCAGGCCCATCGAGGTCAAGTCGGCACGTCAGCTGAACGACGCCCCACCGAGAACCGAGCAGCCTCCTATGGCTAGCTAACCGTCGGTAAGAACATCGCGTTGCGGGAATCACGAGATAATATCGGAACACTTGTTCGCAGGAGCCAGTGTCACCTGCGAGCATCGAACGACAATGTCGGGACTCATTGACACCTGGGTTTCCTCCTACTGAACGACGACTGTCGGGGAGCGATACATTGCGCACGTGCCACGAGGTCTGCTGGGTGCTCGACCGCGAGCTGCGCGTGATCGCGATCAGCCGCGCGGCGGCAGGATGGTTCGGACTCGAAACCGAACGCTGCGTGGGGCAGCCGATCGAACAACTGTTCACGAAGCTCGAGCGCGCGCCGTGCGCGAGCGAGGCATCATCGTCCACGTCCGGTGCCGGGCTCGGTCTCGAAGTGCGGATGACGCTCGAGCACCTCTTGAGCAGCAATCAGGTCCAACGGAGCGAGCTGGACCGCGAGTCCACGTCCCTCGAAGTGAACACCCTGATGCATCTTCCGCTGCTGAACGAACGCGGAGAGCTCGCCTTCATCATCTCGCAGCTCGACGATCGCGCCCGCACCGCCGAGCTCGAGCACGCCAACGCGGAGCTGCTGCGCGAGATCGCGGAGCACATGAAGACCGAAAAGGCGCTGCAACGCACGCAGGAACAGCTGAGTCATGCACAGCGGCTCGAGGCGATCGGGCGGCTCGCCGGCGGTATCGCCCACGACTTCAACAACCTGCTCTCGGTCGTGCTCGGCTACAGCGGCACGATCGCCACCGAGCTGCCGCCCGAGCACCCTCTGCAGGCGGACATCGAGGAAATCAGACGCGCGGGCGAGCGCGCGGCCGAGCTGACGCGCCAGCTGCTGGCCTTCGGACGCAGGCAAGTGCTCGAGCCTCGCGTGCTCGACCTCAACGAGGTCATCGGGCGCGTCGATCGCA
>DATHEN010000613.1:0-10533 GCA_035318565.1 Polyangiaceae bacterium | reverse complement strand
CGCCATACGGCGCGGGCCGCAGCGGAGCGCGACCGCACGCTTATGGCTACATCGATGTAAAAGAGCTCAAGGTGCGCGAGTTTGCGGGCCGGGACTTGTGGCCTTCTGCAGCTCGGCACAGCCCGGGCGAACTGGACGACGAGACCGACATTCGCGTGCCGCTGCCCGAGGCGGTCGCGCCCGGCAAGACGCTGACGCTCGACGTGAGATTCCTGGCGCAGCTGCCCGAGATCATCGAACGAACAGGGCACAGCGGATCGTTTCATCTGATCGCGCAGTGGTTCCCGAAACTGGCCAAGCTCGAGCCGGACGGCAGGTGGGCGCACTTCGCCTTTCACGCGCAGAGCGAGTTTTATGCAGACTTCGGCGACTACCGCGTGGAGCTCGACGTGCCGGAGGCCTTCGTGGTCGGCGCCAGCGGCCGGCGCGTGTCCGAGCAGGTGCTGAACGGCCGGCGCAAGCTGATCTACGAGGCCCGCAGCGTTCACGACTTCGCGTGGACGGCCTGGGACGGCTTCCACGAACGCCACGAAAACATTGCCGGCGTGGCGGTTCGCCTGCTGTATCCAGCGGGCCATGAAGCCAACGCCGAACGCACGCTCGCGAGCGTTCGCTTCGCGCTCCCGCACTTCAATCGGCGCTACGGACGTTACCCGTACCCCGTGCTGACCGTGGTGCATCCGCCGCGCAACGCACGCGCCGCGGGCGGCATGGAGTATCCGACGCTGATCACCACCGGCGGGCCCTGGTACTACCCGCTGCTCGGCATTCGCGCGATCGAAACCGTGACCATTCACGAGCTCGCGCACCAATGGTTTTACGGCCTGGTAGCCAGCAACGAACACGCCTGGCCGTTTTTGGACGAGGGCCTGACCAGCTACGTCGAAAGCGCGGCGCTGCACAGCGCGTTCGCTGACGGCTCGCTGGCTGCGCTGCCGGGATTTCCGATCGCCATCGAGAGCGGTTACCGCTACCTGGGCGCCAGCCGAGCCAAGGACGAAGCCGTGGCCGCACCCGCCGCGCGCTTCGAAGACTTCACGGCGCTCGGCGCGCTGGTCTACGGTCGGAGCGCGACGATCCTGCGCACGTTCGCCAACGTCTACGGCGAGGACAAGCTGGCGCGCGCACTCGGCCGCTACGCGCGACACTACCGCTTCGAGCACCCCTCCCCGAAGCACTTGGTGGCCGCGCTGCGCGAGACACTCGGGAACGACGCCGCGCGCGCACTCGAGCAAGCCCTGTTCGAGCGCGGCACCATCGATTACGTGGTGCGCGAGGTGGCGAGCACACGCGCACGCAAAGCCGCCGGTGTATTCGATCGCAAGACCGGTCGGGAAACGCTGTATCCCGAGCAGGACGACTCTTCCGGCGATTGGATCGGGCGAGTCGCCGTGTATCGCTACGGAGAGCTGGAACTTCCGGTGGAAGTGGAGCTCGTGGCCCAAGATGGCAGCCGTGAGCGCCGGCGCTGGGACGGCCGCGGCACCTGGACCGCGCTGAACTACCGCGGCAAAAGTCGGCTCGTTTCAGCGCGCGTCGACCCCGAGCGCCGCATTTTGCTCGATGACAACCTGTTCAACAACACGTTCAGCACGCGCACGGAGCAGACGCCTCGAGTCTTGGAGCGCGCCGTGTACTGGTGCGAGCTCCTGCTCGGAGTGATCGGCCCGTGACGGCTCCTGCCGCGGATGCCATCCAGGCGCGGCATCGGCCCGGCGCCATCGCGCTGTTCTGGGCTTGCCGCCTGTTCGTCTCGCTGCTCGTGGCCTGGCCGCTCGCGGACGTGTTCCGCGGTCTGGGAGTGGGTCGCGGCCCCGAGCAGGACGCACCGCTCTTCGAGCCCGGCGCGCTGCTGCTCCTGGAAGCAGTCCGGCTCGGAGAAGCGACGTTCACCAGCGCGCTGCAAACCGCAGGCTTTCAGGCGCTCGTGTTCGCGCTGCTGCTACTTGCGCCGCTGGCAGCGTTGATGGTTGCACTGAGCCAGCGCGGCCGCCTCGAGCCCGCACTCTGGTTCGGACGCGCGCTCCGCCATTTGCCCCGTTTCGTGCTGCTCGGCGGCATCACGCTGCTGTGCCAGGCCCTCACCCTGCTGGCCTTCGTGCTCGTTTACGGGCTGCTGCAGCGCCTGTGGGAGGGGCGAGTGAACGAAAAGTGGGCGGACTTGCTGTCAGTAGCCTGGTTCGCGATCGGCGCCGCCAGCGTGGTGGTCTGGGGGCTTCTGAATGATCTGGGCCGCGCTGCCAGCGTGCTGCACGAGGAACGCGCCGCGGACAGCATCGCGCGCGCGATCGGCGCGCTGCGTGCGCGGCCCGGTCGAATCGCCGGAACCTGGACGCTCGTAGGTCTGGCCTGCGTCGCCGTCGTAGCGCTCGCCGCGTATGCGACCGATGCCGCGCACGTTGAGCACCCCGACAGTTGGCGCGTAGTGCTCGTCGCCTTCGTTCACCAGCTCGGGGCGCTCGCGCTCGCCGCCCTGCGCGCCGTCTGGCTCGCGTTCGCGATACGTGTAGTGGCGGTAGGTTTGGGGGCCGGGGCGCCAAGCCGGGGAGTGGAGCCCCGATGAATTCATTTCTGAGCATTCATCACAAGTCGTCGAAGTTTGAAGGATCGACAGCGATAGCGGTACTTTGCGAACGGGTCTGTTGGGAGGACGTGCGGGGGTTTGTGTGGTTTCGTGCGGAGGCGGGGGCGCGAACGCGAACGCGAACGCGAACGCGAACGCGGGGGCGTAGGCGAACGCGAACGCGAACGCGGGGACGCCCTCCGCCGGGTACTGGCCTCCACGAAAATCTCGTCACGATTTGGTACGGAGGCCGGGGGCGCCGCAACCCTGGGACGGAAGGTTGATACTTCGCGCGGCTTGATTTTGGGGGGTTAGCGCGGGGCGACGCGGAGCGCGGTGGGTCGGAGTTTCGCGGACTGACGGCGATCGAACCTGTCGCTCGGTTTTCTGATTTTGCACTCGTGCTCGGCCGCTTCAAGGGGCTTCGCCCGCGCTCCGCGCGGCGCCTGCGGCGCCCTTGACCCGGCCTCCGACTCGAGAGCGGGGGATCGGCCTAATCGCGCTAGCAGGCGCAAGAAAGGCAGAACATCATGTTGCGGATCTATCCTGTTGCTCTCGAATGGCTTTCGGCAGTGCGTCCGTTGATCGCGCAGATTGCCCGTCATGACGGCGATCTGGCTAAACAGCTCCGGCGTTCGAGCTCCTCAGTCATTCTCAACCTTGGTGAAGGCATGTATTCGCGCGGAGGGCATCGCACGAATGCGTACGGCGTGGCGCTCCGCGAGATGGGCGAGAGCTACTCGGCGCTGCAAGCGGCTCAGGTGCACGGATTCGTCACTGCGCTCGAGCCGGCCTTTGAAGCGCAGTGTCGAAGGATTCTGGGCACGCTCGTAAAGCTCGCCTTGCCGGCGAAGTGACGTAAAAGATGCGCGGTGTCGAGGGGGACACCCGCATCCCCGGGCTTCACGACGCGGAGGTCCGTGCTGGCCCGCGGGGGGTCGCGCTGTCTGGACGCTCGCGCATGAAATGGCGGTTTTCCATTATCGATCGTCTGGAATGAGCAAACCCCCGCGCGAGCAACCGACGGGGCTCACCGACAACACTTCAGGCGGTCACAGCCTTCGATACACCCCGTATGCGGCAGGGTAGGCACGTTTTCGCGCAACTCTCGCAGCACACGCGACTCGTGATGAATGGTCAGAATTCATTTCATCGGGGCGAGGGGCAGAGCCCCTCGACGACAAAGTAACTGAGCAGCCATCTCATTCATGAGATGCGCTCACGCATTCGCGCCCAGTGTTTGACGGTACACTTGGAGATAGCGGCGAGCTGGACGATCCCAGTTATGATCGAGGCGCATGACGCGCCGGACCAGGCGCGGCCAGGCCGGCGAAAGATAAGCCGAGAGAGCGCGCGTCGCGGCTCCGAGCAGCTCCTTCTGCGTCATGGCGTCGAACAGAAAACCGGTGCCGGTCTCGAAGCTCGAGTCGCAATCGACGACGACGTCGTGCACTCCGCCGGTCGCGAACGCCACGGGCAGCGCGCCGTAGCGCTGTGCCGCCATGGCCGAAGCGCCCGATGGCTCATGCCGTCCCGTCTGCAACAGAACGTCCGCGGCGGCGAGCATGCGGTGCCGCTGCGCGTCCGTGAAATCTCGCACCAGGCAGAGCACGTCCGGATTGTTCTGGGCGAGGTTCGCGACCTTCTCGATGAACTTCGCCCGGCCTTGCACGGCGAACACCACGCTGACCGGGTTCTTCAGCAGCTGCGGCAGCGCGGCCGCGGCCAAGTCCAGCCCGCGTTCCTTGTCGGCATCGCCGATCACCGCGAGCAGCGGGCGCGCGGGATCGAGGTCCAGGTTGCATTCGCGAAGCAGAGCGACTTTGGAGCGGGCCTTGTTGCTCGTGTCCTCGGCATCGTAACGGCTGACCAGGGCCGGGTCCGTGGCGGGGTTGTAAATGCCGTAGTCGAGTCCGTTGATGATGCCGATCAGCGGCTTGCCCGACCCGCTGATCACCTCGGCGAGGGCGCCGGCGCGATCGGCGCTGGTGAGCTCGTTGGTATAAGCCGAGGACACGCTGGTGATGGCAGCCGAAAAGGACACGCCAGCTTTCAGCACGTTGATCTTGTTGCCGAGCTTCAACGCCTCGTCCACGAGCTCCGGCGGTACGCCCAGCGCGTCTAGCTCCTTGTTCGGGAATATGCCCTGGCGGGTCACGTCGTGAATGGTGAGCACGCTCGGCACCGATGGGCCCAGCACCCGCAGCAAGACCGGCACGAGCGCAGCGGGCCAGTCGTGCACGTGCAGGATGTCGAAAGCCGTGGCGAGCTGCGCGCGCTGGCGTAGCAGAGCCGCAGCCGCCTCACACAGCAGGCCGAAACGTTTGGCGTTGTCCGGGTAGTCCTGGCCGTCCTCGCCGAAAATCCCGGCGCGATCGAAGAGCACGGGTGCGTCGAACAAGACGAGCTTCACCCCGGAAGGCAGCTGCCCGTCGAACACCGTGACCTCGGCGCCGGACGAAAGAGCCAGCGGCGTCAACCGGCGCGCCATGAGCAGGCCGGAACTCTCCAGGCTCTTGTAGCGCGGCAGCGCGACGGTCACTTCGTGTCCGAGCTGGCGCAACGCCTTGGCCAAGGAGGCTACGGCATCCGCGGTCTCGCTGGCCCGCGCGTACGGGCTGAGCTCGGCCGAAACCATCAAAATGTCCATGCTGGCGGGCGAATACCACGTCCCGCCTCATTTTGCGCTAGCCTCCGCGCGCCATGGACGAGCTCGTCAGCAAAGCCGCGATTTTGCACGAAGCCCTACCCTACATTCGCCGCTTTCAAAAGCGCACGTTCGTCGTGAAATACGGCGGACACGCCATGCTCGACGACGATTTGAAGGAGAGCTTCGCGCGCGACGTGTGCCTGCTCCGGTATGTCGGCATTCCCGTCGTGGTGGTGCACGGGGGAGGCCCCCAGATCGACAAGATGCTGGATCGGGTCGGCATCAAGAGCACCTTCAGCGGCGGCCTCCGCGTCACGGACGACGAGACGATGAACGTCGTCGAGATGGTGCTGGGTGGCGCCGTGAATCAGGAGATCGTGGGGCTCATCTGCAAACACGGCGGCCGCGCCGTGGGTCTGTCCGGCCGGGACGATCAGTTCATGCGCGCGCGCCGGCTGGAAAAGGTGCAGGCGCGCTCCGCGAGCGGCGAGCCCATCTGGGTGGACCTCGGGCGCGTCGGCGACGTGGAGCACGTCAATCCCACCATCCTCGAGGAACTGATGTCGAACGGCTTCGTGCCCGTGGTGGCGCCGATAGCCGTGGACGCGAACGGCGCGCCCTTGAACGTCAACGCCGACACGGCCGCCGGGCGCATCGCCGCGTCCCTGGGCGCCGCAAAGTTGATGCTGATGACGGACGTGGAGGGCGTGAAGGACAGCTCCGGAACGCTGATCAGCTCGCTCGGCGCGCGCGAAGCCGAACAGCTCATTTCCCAGGAAGTGATCCGCGCCGGCATGATCCCCAAGGTTCAGTGCGCGCTCGAAGCGGTGAGTGATGGCGTGGAAAAGGTGCACGTCATCGACGGCCGCCGGCGCCACGCCTTGTTGCTGGAGATTTTTACGGACCGTGGCGTCGGTACGGAAATCCAGCGCTCCGGCACCACCTGAGCGCACTTCCCCGTCCGAGCGCGAGCTGCGCCGGCCGGACGGAGTGCCCGCCGATGCGATTCTGCGCGTGTTGCGCGTGCCCCCGGAAGCGGCCGGTAAACGCTTGGACGTATTCGTGCAATCGCAGCTGCGCAACACCAGCCGTACCCGCGCGCGTGCCATCGTAGAAAACAGCGCCTTCTCTCCCGACGGCCGCCGGCTCAAAGCGAACGACCGACTGCGCGCCGAGGACCACGTCATCTTGTGGCGCGCGCAGTTCGAGTCCGACGAGGAGGCCGCGCCGCTGCCCGTCGTGTACGAAGACCCGCACTTGCTCGTGATCGACAAACCGCCGCTTTTGGCCGTGCATCCCACGGCGCGCCACCACCGTCACACCGTCATCAAGCGCTTGCAGAGGGAGCGCCCCGGCGAGTTTTTTGCGCTCGTACACCGGCTCGACCGCGAAACCAGCGGCATTCTCTTGATCGCGCGCTCGCCCGAGGCTGATCGCGCCTTCAAGCGCATTTTGGAGGACCGTTCTACCGCCGGCCTGCCGGCCTCGAGCCCTCGGGTCGCGCGCGCCGCGGCTCTCGAAAAGATCTATCTGGCCATCACCTGGGGACATCCCGCAGCGGGCATGATCGATGCTCCTCTCGAGCTGGATCGCGAAAACCCGCTGCGCGTGAAAATGCGCATCGCCGCGCGCGGCACGGGCATGGACGCGCGCACGGAAGTCACGCTGCTCGAGACGCGGCCGGGATACGCGCTGGTGTCCTGCGTCCTACACACGGGCAGGCAGCACCAAATCCGCCTGCATCTCGCCAGCATCGGTTGCCCGGTAGTCGGCGACAAACTCTACGGCCCCGACGAACGGCTGCTGGCCCGAGCCGCGGACGGCGAGCTCAGCGCGGAAGACCTGCAGAAGCTCGAGCTACCGCGGCACGCGCTGCACGCGCACCAGTACCGAATCCCGCACGGCATCAGCGGCGAGCTCCTCACCGTGACCGCACCGTTAGCCGCGGATCTGCGTGAGTTCTGGGACAACCTGCCCGTCTCGAGCTGACGGGCTGGGCGCGCGCATTCCGGCGCAAGCATCGCTGATTCGACGGCTTACGGTGACGGCACGGGTGCTGGCGCAACTGGCGCTGCGGCAGGCTCGTCGGCGGGCGGCGCACTCGCAGGATCTGCAGGGGGAGCGACCGGCGTGTTCGCGGGTACGGCCGCAGGCAAAGCGGCCCGCGCGCTCGACGGAACGCGCCGTCTACGCTGCGCCTCCGCTCGGTGCGAAAATACGACTGGCTTTCCTCCGCACTTGCGCCTGCGGCTGCCGTTCGCGTTGTTCACACCGTGCGCCGCCGAAACCAGCTCGTCTTCCCCGGGGATGAACAGCTTGCGCCGGGCGTCCGCGTACAGTTGATCTTCTCCGGAGGGTTGTGATGCCAAGATCCCGACGACACCCACGAGCCCGCCTACCAGGCCACTGATGCCGGCGACTGCTGCCCCGGCCGGCGACTCTTCTTCGATCGCCACAGCCGTGCCCAGCCCTGCGCCCAGCGCGACCAAACCGCCGATGGCCCAGTGGAGCGAGCGGCGATGCGCGTCATCCACCGGCTCGATGCGCGCTTGGTGCTGCCGCTGAAGCCTCGGGCGGCGCATTTTGGGCCAAAGATCTTCGAGGTCCTCCGGGTCGTCCTCGTCGATTTTGAATACGCCCAACCCGTCTTGGTCCTGCCAGTAGTGGGTACTGTAGAGCCCGGTCGTGGTGTAACCCTGGGCGCGAACACGAGCAGGCGAAAGCTCGTACCACTCTTCGCGCTCACACGCGCTTCTGGCAGCACCGTTAGGAAGTGTCACGGGCTGACCTATGCGACCGTACTGTGTCCCCGCACAGCCCGCGAGCGCACCATTCAAAAGACACAAGCCCACCGCGAAAACAATCCTATGCATAACGCTTCAAAATCCCGCACGGCGATCACGCTCGCCGACTGCGCAGGCCGATTATATTACGACGCGCTTGCCACTGCGCTGCACGCAGCGGAGCTCCCTCACACAACCCCGCCCTTTTGAAATTTTCAAGTTAGGATCTCAGGGGCAGCCAAATTCCGCGCGACGCCGGCGCGACTGAACTGGCGATCCCTCTCAGCCCGCGGGCGCGTCTCGCGCTGCGTCGCGGGCGCCGTCGCTCGCGTCCCCGGCGCCGTCCGCCGTGGCGTCTTCGGGCTCAGCATCCGCGGCGTCTTCCGCGTCGGAGCCCGCGTCGGCGGGTTCCTCGGGACAGCTGGGGTCCGTGCCGAGCACGGTCACGATGCAGGGCTTGCTCTCCAGCTCGGCACAGCTCGTGTAACTGGCCATCAGGCTCACACAGGCATCCACGCTGCCCTGGTCGTACCGGCCGCACTTGCCGCCCGGCGGCCGGACATATCCGGGACACGCCGGTGCGGGACCGGCAAAGGTGCAGCTCAAGCGCGTGCGCGCGTCACCCAATGCATCCAGAAGCGCCGCGCAGGCCACCGCTTCCGAGACCGCCTGGCCACTCGCGTCGGGCATGACCAGGCCCGGCTTGGCCGGGAACACGTCCTTCTGCTCATAAGAAGTCGAGCAGGCGCCGGCCCACATCAGCGCAACCGCGGACAGTACCAAGGACACCGGCCTCATCATCGCCCCGGATGCTAGTGCCTCGAGTCCATCGAAGCGATGGGAAATTATCGAGGCCCCCGACTGGGCGAGGGCCCCGAAATTCCCGCGCCAGGCGTTCGCTTGACTCGAGCACTGACCGTCATGACGTACCTCGATTCGAGTGAATCGAGGGACTAGGCTCCTGCCCCGAGCTTCTGCACGCAATTTTCTGCAGCCACTGTTGACGACAGGCCCACCAGGGGATACCCGCCTGTTCATCATGGCTATCCGGCGTGCCTTGCTGAGCGTTTCGGACAAATCCGGGTTGGTCGAGTTCGCGCGCGCGCTCGAACGGCGCGGGGTCGAGCTGCTGTCCACGGGCGGCACTTTTTCCGCGCTGAACGCCGCGGGAATCCAGGTCGCGACCGTCGAGAGCTACACCGGCTCACCCGAGGTGATGGACGGCCGAGTCAAGACGCTGCACCCCCGGGTTCACGGCGCGCTGCTGGCGCGCAGCGGCACGGACGACGCGGACCTCGAGCGGCTCGGAGCCAAACCGATCGACCTGGTCGTAGTCAATCTGTACCCCTTCGAAGCAACCCTGAAGCGCGCCGACGCGAGCTTTGACGAGCTCGTCGAAAACATCGACATCGGCGGGCCCAGCATGCTCCGCTCGGCCGCCAAGAACCACGCACGGGTCACCGTCGTCTGCGATCCGGCAGACTACGCGCTGGTGCTCCAGGAGCTCGAAGCCGGTGGCTCCGTCAGCCCAGAAACACGCCGCCGGCTGGCCGGCAAAGTGTTCTCGCACACGGCCGCTTACGATGCCGCCATCAGCGGCTGGCTCACCGCGCAGGGTGAGAGTGACGGCTGGGCGCGGTCGCTCTCGGTCTCGCTCGAGAAAGCCTATGGCCTGCGCTACGGAGAAAATCCGCATCAGCGCGGCGCGTTCTATCGCGAGCGCTCAGCGGCACCGGGCAGCCTGGCGCGCGCGGAGAGCCTGGGCAGTGGCGCCAAGGAGCTCAGCTTCAACAATCTGGTCGATGCCGAAGCCGCGCTCGATGCCGTGCGCGACTTCAACGAACCTGCGGCGGTCATCATCAAACACGCGAGTCCGTGCGGCGCAGCTACAGGCCCGAGCCTGACCGCGGCCTATCACGCCGCTCGCGAAGCGGACACGATGAGCGCGTTCGGCGGCATCGTGGCCCTGAACCGCGAAGTGGACGAAAGCTCGGCGCGGCTGCTCGCGGAAACGTTTCTCGAGTGCATCATCGCGCCTCGCTTCTCGGAAGCCGCGCTGCAGGTCCTGCGTGCCAAGTCGGCGCTGCGCCTGCTCGCCGCGGGCGAATGGCTCGACGCCAGCCACCAGGGTCTGGTGTTCAAGCGCGTCGGCGGAGGCTTCGCGGTGCAGAACCGTGACGCCACGGGCCCCGGCGAAGTACGCGGCGGCAAGGTCGTCACCCGGCGCGCGCCCTCTCCGGAAGAGCTCGCTGCGCTCGAGTTCTCGTGGAGCATCTGCAAGCACGTGCGCAGCAACGCCATCGTGCTCGGCCGCGCGGGCAGCGAGCGCGGCTTGTTCGAGACAGTGGGCATCGGCGGCGGCCAGACCGCACGCGTCACGGCCGCGCAAATCGCTTGTGAAAAAGCCGGCAACAAGGCCAAGGGCAGCGTGCTCGCCTCGGACGCCTTCTTCCCCTTCCCCGACGGACTCGAAGCGGCCATCGCCGCCGGAGTCACGGCCGTCGCTCAACCGGGCGGCAGCAAGAAAGACTCGGACG
>DATHEN010000612.1:0-2529 GCA_035318565.1 Polyangiaceae bacterium | reverse complement strand
GCTCGAGCGCACGGAAGAAGCGCGCGAGCTCGGAGAGCTCACCCGCCGGTTGCACCGGCGCGGGCGCTGCCTCGGAGGTGTCCGCCGCAGCATCTTGCGCGCTCGAGCTCGCTGCGGGCGGCGCGAGCGGAGCCGCACTACCCGGAGCAATGTGCGGCGTTTGCCGAACGGGAGTGTCCGCGCTCTGGCCGCCGCTTCCCGCAGCGCACGTGACCACCACGCTGAGGCTGCCCAGAACCAGCAGCAGCGGGAGCAGGCGGCGCTCAGGAGAAAGGATCTTCGACTTCGGCTTCATCGCCCCGATCGCGCCGCTCCTGCACACGCCGTTTGACGAATGCCACGAGCTCGTCGACGTAAGTTTCGAAAGGTGGACACACGAGACCCGTTCCGCGCAGCGCCTCTTCCGTGTTGCGCGTGTCGTAGTCGACGGGTGTGGCGAGCATGTCCAAGAAGGCCTTCGGACTCTTCGCGAACAGATTCACTCCCGGAGTGCGCAACAGGGCCTTGGTGACGTTGGTTGGAATGAAGCCCGTCGGCAAACGCCTGCCGCCGCTGCGCGCCACCAGCTCGAACATGCGGCGCACGCTCAGCGGGTGGGGATCGGCCAGGTGAAACGTGCGGCCCATGGCCGAACGCTGGCGACCGATGCAGTGCGCGGCGCTCACCACGTAGTCGATCGGCACCAGGTGCATGGGCGTATCTCCGCTCGTGGGCAGCGGCAGCGGAAAGTCCTGAGGCGAGCTCACGAGCAGCAAGATCAGCAAGTACGGTCCGTCCAGGCGGTCTACCTCGCCCGAGCGCGAGTCCCCGACGATTTGCGTCGGCCGTACCACGGCAATCGGTAGCGACTTCATGCTCGCGCGCACCAGCTGTTCGGCTCGCGCCAGCGTTTCTTCGGCCGGTGTGCGGAACGTTTGCCCGGCGTTCAGCTCTTCCTCGAGCACCAGGTTGGTGCGCGTGCCGCTCACGCTGGCACTGGAGAACAACACCAGCGCCTCGAGCTTCTGACACACGCGAGCAAACTCGATGATCTCGCGGGTGCCGCCGATGTTCACCTGCTCTGCGGTGCGCTGATCCACGGCCGGATGCGTGACCTGCGCCATGTGGTGGATGCGCGTGATGCGCGCCGCGAGCTGCTTGTATTCCTTGCCGCTCAGACCGAGGTCCATGGCCACTGCGTCGCCTTCGAGCAGCTCCACCCGAGCGCGCTCGGAAGCGCTGAACTGCGCCAGGCTTTCCTCCGCTTGCTCGCCATATTGCTGGCGAACGACCAGGAACACCTCCGCGCCGCGCTCGTTGTGGAGCATGTGCTCCACCATCTTTCGGGCGCGAAAGCCGGGGTAGCCCGTGACCAGATAAGTTTCAGCCGGCCCCTTGTTGGCCATCACCGGGAAACCATAACCCGCCAGCGCCAGCCAGCCAAACAGCGCGTGGCCTTTGTGAACGGGCTCTTCAGCGCGAGCAGTACGCGCCGCCGACCGCCTGCCACCACAGACCCAGATCGTTGTAGCGATCGAAATCGCAGAACGCTCCGGGGCCTTGCAGCGCGGCTTCCGCGCAGTAGTAGCCGAGCACGTGCCCACCGCACTGGCCGTTCTGACCCAGGGCGGAGCTCTGGCAGCTGGCTTGGCGCCCGCCCGGACATTGACCGCAGGTATCGGCCAAGCAGTCCACTGCGCACGTCAGATGGTGGTTGCACTCCGGGCTCAAGAACGGACTCACGCAGCGCGCATACGCGTCCGAGAACGCGAACTGCTGCATGCAGTCGTAGCAACCAGGGTTCGTGGCGAATAGTCGCCGGAACGTGTTCACGCAATTCGGCCCGGGATTCTCACCGCGGCAAGCCTGCGCCAGCGTCGCCAGATCCGCAGGGTTGCACGCGGTCGAGCGCACGGGCGTGGTGGTCGACGCAGCCGGGCTGCAGCCGGCGTACGCCGCGGGACAGCGATCGCCGTCGCTGCAGACGCGGTCGCGACACAGCTCGAAATTCGAGAGGCAGTTCTCGCAGAGCGCTCCGTACTGTCCGCAGCTCAGCGAAGACGTTCCATTGCGACACTCGCCGTTTGCCGTGCAGCAACCCGCGCAGTTGTCGGGTCCGCAGTGGCGGCCCGCGTAACAGAAGCCCTGAGCCGCGCACGCGCGTCCATTGGTGCCGCAGTTACTGCAAGCCTGGCCATTCGTGCCGCAAACGGCGTTCGTCCTGCCGTCCCTGCAAACACCCTGTGCGTCGCAACATCCGTTCGGGCACGTCGCGCGGCTGCAGGTCGGGAAGAACGCGCAATAGCCGCCAGGCTGCATGCACGTCTCGCCGTTACTACTGCAGTTCGAGCAGCTTGCGCCGGCTCGTCCGCAAGCTGTGTTTTGCGTGCCGCCCTGACAACGCCCTTGTGCGTCGCAGCAGCCAGTGCAGGTGCGAGCGCAGCTGCCGCCCGTCCCCGCCGAACCGCCGATGCCAGCACTACCGCCCGCGCCACCACGACCCGCCGTGCCCGCTACGCCGCCCGTCGCGCCTGTGCCGGCACTGCCGCC
>DATHEN010000611.1:0-4238 GCA_035318565.1 Polyangiaceae bacterium | reverse complement strand
CACGAGGTGTCGGGCATACTCAGCAGCATCCACTATCATTACCCGTTTCCCGCGATCGGTAAGGAGCTGCTCTACGTAGGTTTCAACGAGAACTACTGGCCGCAGCTGAACTGGCTGTTCACGCTCGCGTTCGTGGTCTGGCTCGTTCTGCAGCATCGCTTCGGCGAGCGCAGTTTCGGAGCCGAATGGCCCAAGCGCCGTGCGCAGGCGGGCGCGATTTTCATCCTCGCGACGCTGCACTCCTTCGTGCTGTACGCGCGCTCCGACGAAACTCACATCTATCAAGCGCTCGTGCTGGTGGTGCCGGTGCTGTTCGTGCTGGTGTTCCAGCTCGAGGAGTTTCTGCGCGTGTGGCGGCCGAAGTTCGGCGTGCCGTTTCGGCAGGTTCTGGCGGGGGCGGCAGCGGTTTACGCGTCGACGATCACGGTACGTCCGAGCATGGAACCGCTGCGGCTTTGGGGCGGCGACTACATCAACCCGCGGCTCCAGTACATCGTCTACCGCCCGTTCTACAACCTGTACGTACGGAACTTCTCGACCAGCATTACGGATCGAGATTGGGATTCCTTGGTCGACCTCGCGTCGCGTTACATCGACAGCGTCGCCGACGAGAACGAACCGATTCTGATCATGAGCGCGGAGCGGTTCATCCACTACGCTTCACGCACCACGTCCGTCGGTGGACGCCACGCGTTTCATTTTTACCTGATCAGCGTGCGGCTCCTGGATCGCGCCGGGTTCGACAAGGTGGTCCCGCGCGAGGTGATCCTGAACATCATGAACAACCCGCCGCGCTTCATCGTCACGAGCGGTGACACCGAGCCCACGGTGCCGGATTTCCCAGAATTCAAGGCGCTGCGCGACGCTCACTACACGGAAGTGAAGACGTTCCGGCACGTGCACATCTTCCAAATCAAACCCGGCGCCCGCGACCAAATCGCTCGCACGCCTTACAAGTAGGCTCCCTCCGGCACTACACGGCCTCCCACGGACGGCACTACAAGCGAACGGGGAGCGGGGGAGCGGGGGCAGCAGCGAAGAGGGCGCTAAGAGCCGACGGCCGTGGCTGGGAGGAGCTCTTGTTGAGTGCACAGAGCACCCGACAAACGCGTGAGCGCCAGGTTGTGTGCGGGTTCGGCGATGTCGTTGCCCGTGAAGCGGCGGACCATGCGCAGGGCCGCTACGCCGACGCTGGCCGAGCCCATGAACGGATCGATCACGTGATCTCCCGGGGTGCTGCTTTGCTTGATGAGCACCTCGGAAATGCTGACCGGCTTTTCCGTGGGATACCCGCCCACGATGCGCGGCGCTGCGATCACGTCCGGGATGGATAGATCGTTCAAGCGGCGTTTGCCCTTCTCGAAGAACAGGATCATCTCGTAACGGCAGCGGTAGTGGTAACCCATGCCGATCCTTTGCTTGTCCCAGATGAGCGGCTTCCAGAACTTGAAACCGCAGCTTTCGGCGACCGGCTTGGCGATGAATGCCGTCTCCGCGTCGCAGAACAAGTAGAAGTGCGAGTTCTTCTTCAGGACCCGAAAGACTTCACGAAACAGCTCGGGAAAGCGCGCGTTTGGGAAGACGCTGAACCAGTCGTTGCTGGAGGCCTTGCTGTGCTTGAGCCGCGTAGTGGTCCCGATGGCGCGATGCTTTTCGAGCGATTCGTAGGGAGGGTCGGTAATCACCAGGTCGACCGACTCACTCGGCAACGTGAGCAGCCAGGCAACGGCGTCCATGCGGCTCAGCTCGAATTCGCGATCCTGCATACGTCCATGGCGTATCTGAACAGCTGAGCAGAGGTCAAGGCGCCCGGGCGCGAGCTCGGACATTCAATAGCCGGCGAGCGTCCCTGTTTGCGGCGAATTGCCCCGCGCGTAGCGAGGGCGCGCCGGATAGACACGCCGGTGGGTGCCGCCCTGCCACCTACGCACTTCGCGCTTGTGCGCGATTTTCCAGCGGAAGCGGCCTTGGGCCTGCGCGGTCCGGCCGCTGTGCCGCGTGGCATAGGCCCTGCAGAGTGCAGGATTGCAGTCGCCAGTTCCGTCGCCCGTCAGCTCCAGTCATCGCAACACAGGTCACACACATGGGTGCGCGTCATAAATCAGCTCAAGCGCCTTCTAGCGAGGCGATCGGTGGCGCGGGCGAGCGCAGCGGCGAGGACTCGCCTCCATCTCCCGGTGCCGGGGATGGACCACGCGAAACGTCCAAGGTCTCGCGTAAGCGCCGCTCCTTTTCGTACCGCCCGGGCGAGATCATCGCGGGCAAGTACGAGCTAGTCCGACCGCTCTGCCAAGGTGGAATGGGTTCAGTGTGGCTGGCGCGCAATCGCGATCTCGACGTGCAGGTGGCCATCAAGCTGATCCGGCCGGACCTGGACGCCTCGTTCGTGGCCGAGCGGTTCGTTACCGAGGCGCGCCTCGCGGCTCGGATCGAACATCCGGCCATCGTCAGCGTGTACGACCTCGGGTACACGGAGCGCGAAGACCCGTACATCGTCATGGAGTTTCTGCGCGGCGAGGACTTGCGCAGTGTCCTCGAGGTCAGGGAGCGCTTGCCGGCGACCTACGCCGTGCAGTTGCTGCTGCCCGTGGCCGAGGCGCTCGCCACCGCGCACGCGAAGGGCGTGGTGCACCGTGACCTCAAGCCCGAGAATATCTTCGTCGCCCAGCTGGATGATCGGCTGCAACCCAAGGTCGTGGACTTCGGGATCGCCAAGGCCGATTCTACTCCGCGGCGCATCACGCGTGCCGGAGCTGTCGTGGGTAGTCCCGACTACATGTCGCCGGAGCAGGCGCGCGGGCTCGAGGACGTCGACCAACGCGCAGATGTTTGGGCGTTTTCGGTCGTCCTTTACGAATGTTTGACGGGCTCGCCGCCGTTCGCGGACAGCTCGTACGAAGCTCTGTTGCGCGACATCCTCGAAAAGCCGATCACTCCCATCAGCGAGCGTGGCATTCAGGATCCCGAGCTCTGGGCGATTCTGGAACGCGGGCTCCAGAAGGACCGCGACCAGCGTTATGCCCGAATGCGCGATCTGGGTCGTGCATTGGCTCACTGGCTGCGCTCACGCTGGGTGGACGAGGACATTTGCGGTCATTCGCTGCGCGCCACATGGCTGCGCGAGACCGAGTTCAGCAGAGGCTCCTATTCGGGCGTCGAGCCGCTGAACCTCGAGCGTCCTCGCGCCGGCACGGACTTCGGGGAGCAGCCGACGCTGGAGTTCGTGGAGCACGCCTCACAATTCGATTCGCGTACCGTTCGCACGCTGCAGGCGCCGCCCGCCGCGGCCCGGCGTGTGGTTTTGCGAGCCCCAGCGGGGTACGCAGTGTTCGCAGGCCTGGCACTCTCGCTGGCCTTGCTCGGAAAGACGCTCTGGAGCGCGCCCCCCGCGCAGGCCAGCACGCTCAGCAGGTTGCCCGTTTTGCCTGCTGCGCTACTGCTCGAAGGCGCGACTTCCGAACCTGTCATAGCTCCACTGGCGGCTGCCGCCGTGCTGCGCCAACGCGCATCGGCCGCCTCACCGCGCGTGCCGGGTTCGGTCTGGGCGCGCGCAGTGCGGAGCCCGCCTCCGGTGGCACGGCGTAACCGATCTGCGCCACTGCGCGAGGTGCTGGTTCAGCCAGTCCAGGCCAACGCGCCAGCTCTCAAGTCGTCGGCACCGCGCAGCGTGGCGCGGGTATCCGATGCCCCGCTGCGGAACGAGCGCGATTCCGAGAAAGCCAAGACCGCGCCGCCCGGCAAGAACCGCTCGGTGGCGAGAATAGACCCGGTTTTCGGCTTCTGAGCGGCGCCCACACCGCTGTGCCAGCTTGCGGCCGTCGCGTGACGACAGTAAGGCGCCGTGGGCGGCGATGAAGGCTGAACAGATTTTGGGACCGTGGAGTCCCTGCAAACTGTGCGATGCGATGGACTTCTTTCGCCCGGAGTGTCTCGAGCATCTGAATCGGCTGCGGCAGCTTCCTACCTTTCACGCCAAGCAGTGGGAGTACGTTCAGGTCCTCGAAACGCGGCGCCAGCTTGCGCCCGATGCGCGCGTGCTCGTCGGCCTCGGGTGCGGGGGAGAGCCCGTGATTCCGCTGCTCGCTGAAGGCGCCCAAGAGGTCATCGCCACCGATTTGTATGGTCGCGCGGGCGCCTGGGACGTGGCGCGCCAGCGGCCAGACGTCTTGTACCCCCAACTCGGCAACTTGCGCGTGCATCCAATGGACATGCGTCACATCGATCTGCCGCTGAACAGC
>DATHEN010000610.1:0-3485 GCA_035318565.1 Polyangiaceae bacterium | reverse complement strand
AGCAGAGTCTGGCGGAAGCGCGAGACACTCATCAATTTTACGTGGCGCTCTACGCGCAGCGCTACAAATGGAGTGAGCTGAACGCAAGTGAGCCGGCCTGGATCGTTCGCTTGATCGACGACGAGGGCAGCGAAACGGCGCCCACGGACATCGAGCTCATCAAGCGGCCCGGCGCCATCGAACGCACGTACTTTCCGTACACTTCACCGTGGCGCATGGCCTACCGCATCAAGTTCCCCGTGGTGCGTCCCGACGGCCGTCCGACGATTTCCGACCAGGCGCGTTGGTTTGGTCTGCGTTTCGCCGGTGCGCAGGGCAACGATCAACTGGTCTGGGAGCTCAGCGAACCGGGAGGTCCGCCGGTTTACAGCTTGAATTTCCCGTTGCCGGTCAACCGGCAAGAATCTCGAGTAGCGGCGGCACGCTGACGAGTAGCTCGTGGGTCGTCATGCGGTCGGAGAACAGCACGAGCGCTCCGCCCTTGCCGGCGCGCGCAGTGGTGGGAGCAGCGCCGCCGCCCAACACCTGAGGCGCGAACAAGAAGTCTCCGGGGCCGAGCTCGTCGTCCACCTCGCCCACGCCGTCGTCCGTCTCGACGATGATTTCGATGCGACCGCCGCCGATGATGTGCATGCCCGGCAGCACGCTGCCGCGCTCCACCAGTACTTCGTAGGGTAGGAGCGTCCTGACTTCGCAACGGTCGGTGACGAGCGCGCGCAATGAATCGTCCAGACGATCTCCCATGGCGCCCATGGTGACGCCCGCCAGCGCTTGAAAGCGATCCGCCACGATGCGAAGCTCGTCCGCTACCCACGGGCAATCCTGGGTCGCGTCCTCGAGCGCGTGACTGTCCCAGATGGCGACCGTCGTGTCGTCTTGCCCGGCCACGACCCGCAACGCGATGCTGTCCGAAAGCGTGCCTACGGTGAACACCACTTGACCCTTGTTCGCGTGAGCGCAGGCGGCATCCGCGATCGTGGGCATGATGGTGACCCAGCCGTCGAGCACGAGCGCGATGCCGAAGTTCGTGACCTCTTCCTCGAGCTGCAGCTTCTCGATGCGCGCCGCGGCGACCAGCTCGTGCTGCGCCTCCTCCGGCAGATCCTGCAATCCACGTACGTTAGCCAGCGCGATGCCGCTGATGCTCGCCTCTCCGCTGGCTGGCGGGGCCGACGCGGGTCGTTCGGTGTTGAATGGTGGATCCATCGACACGGGCGCCGCGCTGAGCCGCTCGACGCTCTGCGGAAAATCGTCGTCGCCGAGCATCAACTCCGTGTGGTCCGACTCCATGGACAGGCCGCTCGTGAGCGCGGTGGTGTCCGAATCGCTATAGCCGCCCGAAGCCGGAGGCTCCGGCGGAGGCGCAGCGAGCGTCCTGCCGCTGGGAGGAGGAGCCGAAGCACTGGGAGCCGGTTCCGAAAGCGACGGCTCGGGGAGATCCTGACTCGGCGGAAAAGGCGGCTCACTGGCACGAACCGCGGGCAGCTCCTGGCTCCGTTGGTTCAGGGCGTTCGCCTCGGCGGGATTCCAATCGAGGGTTCCGCCGGGGCGCCGACCCTCGAGCACTTGATCCAGCGGGGGCGCCGACGTCACGAACGACGGTCCGGAAGGCATGGGTGGGCGAGGTGGCGGCGGTGGACGCTGGCGAGGCGGCGGCGGTGGACGAAGCGCCGACGTGCCTTGGACGGGCCGCCGACCACTCGCTTGAACGGCGAGGGGAGGCGGCGTGGTGACCTTGGACGCCGATATCATGCTGCGCTCGGTGTCGGTGTCCGACGCGCGGGTGATCTCTTCCACGTCGATGTCGATGGGGATGGACGGCAATGGCGCAGCGAGGCGATTCGGCAAAGCGCCGAGCAGCGAGTCCACATCGCTGCTGCTCCCTTGTGACTCAGAACGCATTTCGCCTGGCACGCTCGCAAGCATTTGCTCGGTGAGCTGTGCTGCGGCGCGGCTCAGCTCCGAGCCGCGGTCCAAGTTGCCCAGAGACAGCGCAGAGTCCGCGGCGCGACGCAGCCATACGACGGCATCGGCATGAGCCCCGCGTTTCCACTGCACTTGAGCGGTCTGCAAAGCCCACGCCACGTCGTCATCGTCATCATCCCGCGGGGGCGGGATAGCTGCCGACGAGGGAGGCGCGCCGGTCATGGAACCCGTTTCGTATCATACGTGGAGCAGCGCCGTTCGGGCAAAGCATTCCCCGGGCGCGGGGCCATGAGCGAGCCTCTTAAAGCTCTGCCAGTCACTGCGGGTGAACCAGAACCTCGCGGTCGCGCGCCCCGTTGGGCGGCCCCACCATGCCCCGCTTTTCCATCATCTCCACGATCTTGGCTGCGCGATTGTACCCGATCGTCATCTTGCGCTGCAGCCAGGAGGTAGAGCAACGCTGGGTATCGGCGACGATACGCACGGCTTCGTCGAAGCGCGCGTCCATGGGCTCGTTGCCCTCGTCCTCCGAGTCTTCGTCGCTCGCCTTGAGGATTTCATCGTGATAGTCGGGAGTGCCCTGTTCACGCAGGTAGTCCGTCACGGCCGCGACTTCTTCCTCGCTCACGAAGGGGCACTGCACGCGACGCGTGTCGCTCGATCCGTTCATCTTCACGAGCATGTCGCCCTTGCCGAGCAAGAACTCGGCGCCCTGGTCGTCGAGAATCGTCCGGCTGTCGACCTTTTGGGCGACGCGGAACGCGATCCGTGACGGGAAGTTCGCCTTGATCATACCCGTGATCACATCGACGCTCGGACGCTGCGTGGCGAGCACGACGTGCATGCCGGCGGCGCGCGCCTTCTGGGCCAGACGCGCCACGGCGGCCTCGACGTCCTTGCCCTGCTGCATCATCAAATCGGCGAACTCGTCCACCACGATCACGATGTACGGGAGCTTGCCGGGCAGCTGAACGCCGTCGGAGCCGTCCTTGGCCGCCGGCACGCTCAGCATGGCGCCGTCTGCACTGAGTGCCTCGACCTGCGCGCGATCGGGCGCGGGCAACTCGCCCGACACCACGCGCTGCACCCAGTTGTTGTAGGTCACGATGTTCTTGGTGCCGGCGTTCGCAAATAGCTGATAGCGACGCTCCATCTCGTCCACGGCCCAGCGCAGCGCCGTCGCCGCCTGTTTCATGTCCGTGACGACCGGCAGCAGCATGTGCGGAATGCCGTCGAAGGGCGCAAGCTCGACCACCTTCGGATCGATCATCAGCAAGCGCAGCTCCTCCGGAGTACGGCGGAACAACAAGCTGAGCAGCATCACGTTCAGACCGACGCTCTTGCCCGCGCCGGTCGCGCCGGCGACGATCACGTGCGGCATCGAAGACAGATCGGCGTAGTACGGCGCACCAACGTGATCGCGTCCGAGCACCACCGGCAGGGGCGCCTTTTCAGCGAGCTTTTCGAAGCGTTTGTCCTCGACGAGCTCGCGCCGTTCGACAAGATTCCGCACATGCTGCTGCCGGTCGTCACGGACATGAAGCAGGCGGCCAACGCGC
>DATHEN010000609.1:0-6699 GCA_035318565.1 Polyangiaceae bacterium | reverse complement strand
TTCCGACCATCCAGATGTGACGCGAACTCGAAGCCGCGCTCCGTGAGGCGCTTGCGTTTCGCGAGTGAATAGGCTTGGTAGCCGCCCGAGTCCGTCACGAGCGCGTGCGGCCAGCGCGAAAACCCATGCAGCCCGCCGTGTGCGGCCACGATCTCGGGCCCAGGTCGGACGAGCAAGTGATACGTGTTCATGATCACCATGCGCGTGCCGGTCTCGGCGATCTCTTCCGGCGTCAGGGCCTTGACCGTCGCTTGCGTTCCGACTGGCATGAACGCCGGGGTGGGCACCGGCCCGTGACGCGTCGTCAGCACGCCTGCGCGCGCCGAGCCGCTGGCCGCGATCACCTGGAACTCGATCGGAGATCGAGTCATTCACTCGCTCGATCGGACGCGCCGGAGCGCTCGGGAATCCACATGGCATCTCCGTAAGACAAGAAGCGATAGCCTTCGGCGAGCGCGACTGCATATGCGTCCCGCAAGCGCTCGAGGCCCGCGAACGCGCTCACCAGCGCCAGGAGCGTGCTCGTTGGCATGTGAAAGTTCGTGAGCAGCGCGTCGACGACCCCGAAGCGATAGCCGGGTCGGATGAACAAGTTCGTTTGGCCGTCCCGCGGCAGGATCTGACCGGGTCGCGCCTCATCGTGCGCACTTTCCAGCGCACGCACCACGGTGGTGCCCACGGCGACGACTCGCCCGCCCCTCGCTCGCACGCGCGCGACCTGCTCGCACAGGTCCGTCGAGACGTGCAGCCGTTCGTGATGCATCACGTGCTGATCGAGCTCTTCGACCATCACCGGTCGAAACGTACCGAGCCCGACGTGCAACGTGACGCGCCCCATCTCGACGCCGCGGTCACGCAAGCGCGAAAGGAGTGCATCGGAGAAGTGGAGTCCGGCCGTGGGTGCGGCCACCGAGCCCGCGTGGCGCGCGTAGATCGTCTGATAGCGATCGACGTCTTCAGCGTCGTCTTCGCGCTCGAGGTACGGCGGGATAGGTACGTGCCCGTGTCGCTCGAGCGCGGCCTCCGTGTCGGGCTCTGCGCGGACGAGCACACGTAAGGTGCCCTGCGCATCGTTTCCGAGAACCTCGATCTCGATGTCGCCGGCGGTGATACGGGTACCGGCGCGGAGCGGCTTGCTGGCTCGTCCGAGCGCCTGCCAGTGCTCGCGAGCGCCTGCGGCACCCTCGCGCTCGAGCAGCAATATCTCCACCTTGCCGCCGCTCGGCTGCCGCTGCCCGAGCAAGCGCGCGCGCAGTACGCGCGTGTCATTCACGACGAGCAGCGAATCCGACGGCACGAGCTCGACGAGGTCTCGCACCGCGCGGTGTTCGATGCCGCGAGCGCCGAGCACGAGCAGCCTGGCCGCGTCGCGCTCCGCCAGCGGACGGAGCGCAATTCGATCGCGCGGCAGGTCGTAGTCGAGAAGCTCGGTTCGCAAGACGGCAGGCCGCCGAAGGGGCCCGCATCCTGAACCGCACGCCGGCGCTGGTCAAGCCAGCGGACGGAGCTCGGGGGACGTCAGTAGCAATCCAGACCGAGGGCAGGATTGTGGGTCGTGAAGGATTTCTGCGGCCCTCACCCCAAGTCTGACCATTCATCACAAGTCGCGTGTGCTGCGAGAGTTGCGTGAAAACGTGCCTGCCGTGCCGCATGCGGGATGATGTATCGAAGGCTGGACCGCTGAGGCAGCGTCGGTTGCTCGCCCGGGGGGTTGCTGATTCCAGACGATCGATGACGGAAAACCGGCATTTCATGCGCGATCGTCCGGACAGCGCGACCCCCCGCGGCCAGCAGGACCTTCGCGCCGTGACCTTCGCGCCGTGACCTTCGCGCCGTGAAGCCCGGGGATGCCGGTAGTCGCCCTCGACACCGCGCGAAGTTTGGCCGAGCACGAGTGCAAAATCAGAAAACCGAGCGACAGATTCGATCGCCTTCCGCCTCGCGAAACTCCGACCCACTGCCGTCCGCGTCGCCCCCGCGCTAACCTCCAAAATCAAGCCGCACGAAGTATCAACCTTCCGTCCCAGGGCGGCGTCGGGACTTGTGATGAATGCTCCGGCCCCGGCCCCAAACGCGCACCTTCTCGTCAATTCGTCGGCAGCACGAGTCTCAGGCTGGCCGCCGAAGCGGCTTCGTCGCCCTTCGGCGGCTCGTACGCAATCAAGAGATAAGCTCCGACGCCCAGCGCCGGCACCGCGATGGCGCCGCTGATCGTGGCGAACGTGGACAGCGTCTTGCCGGCGTCCGCGGCGTCCACGCCTTCTTCGTCACAGCCTCCGTCTTCGCCGGGGTCGCAGTGACTCTCGACTACGTCCTTCTTCTTCATCACCAGAACACCGAGGATGAGACTCGTCGCCAGGGCGGCCGTACCGACGCCGAGGCTCACGTAAGCCAACGCGGGCGGGCCGTCGTCTGGTCGCCGATTCTTTCCGCTCTGGGTTGGGCGGGCTGGTGCTCGGCGGGCAGCGCGCTTTTCGCGCGGGGCAGAGGGTTCGCGGCGAGCGATTTGTGGTGCCCAGACGCGACGCTCGCCCTCACGCAAGTTGAGCCGCTCTTGAAACAAGATGCGCGCGGAATCTCGCAGCGCAAGCTCGTGCAGACCTGGATCGAGACGCACCGGTTTGGCGCGTGCCGCCCCGTCCAGCGGTTCGCCATCCAGTAGGACTTCGATGCTCGGCTGGCCCGGCGCGAGCTCCACGCTGAGCCATGCTACGCGCGCCTCCAGATCGCTCACGCGTTTCTCGGCAAAGGTCCGGCGCGTGTCGCTCTCGGGCGCGCGGTCGATCACGAACTCGAAATGCGCGATCGCGCTCTGGAGCTTACCGAGCTTCTCCTCACAGATGGCCAGGTTCAGCGCCGTGCCGACCGCTGGATCCAGCGCCTGGCTTTCGCCGAGCAACTGCACTGCCGTCTTGCAGTCGCCGCTCTTCATGGCCGCGCGCCCGCGCTGAAAGAGCAGCGGCGATTCGTCCTCTGCGGCCGCTGAGAAGCGGGCAGAGAGTAAGCTGACAGCGAGGGCGACGGTCCAGGCGCGGCGCACGAATCATTCCCGGCTATCGAGCACGGAGTCGGGTAGCTCGACCAAAGGCCGCTCGGCGTTCGGCGCTGTCTTGGATGCGGGAAGCAGCCGCGGACGGCGCACGTTCTTGTGAGCGCCTGCGCGCGTGAGCGTTCGCCGGCTGCGTTCGGACTCCGCGGAAGGTTCCACCCGGAAGGGGCCTTCGATCGAGTCCAGCGAGGCCACGGAGGCCGTGGTCAGGAGTTGGGTGCCGCCCGGATCGGTCGGGACGGCCGCGTGCACTCTGGACTCTAGCGACGCGAGCGGACTTGCGCTGGGCCAGTGGCGTAGCGCCGCCGTGGGCGCGAAAAACGCGAGGGCGTCGTCCTGCAACAGGGCTACCGATGCACCGACGACACCCAGCGCGGCAAGCGCGAGCAACAGGGGCGTGCGCGAGCGCGCGCCTTCACGGCGCGCCCCCGTCACGTTGAACGAAGCCGAAGACGTGCGGCGGTCCTCCTGGGAGTTCGCCGCTTCCGGCAACGTGGATTGCCCTACCACGGGCAGCTCCGCTGAACGCACGCGTGCCACCGACACGAGCATCGCGCTCTGGAACGGTGTGTCCGGGTTGGTGAGCGCTGCGGCGACGGCAGCTTTCATTTCCGCGGCGCCTGTCCAGCGATCGTTCGGGTTCAATTTGAGTGCGCGGTCTACGATCGCCCCGACGTGCGCGGGCACCCATGGCGCCACCGTGCACAGCGGCAGAGCGGCTTCCGTGGCGGTGGCGATGATCAATTGATTGACGGTGCTGGCGGAATGCACCGTTCGCCCGGCGAGCAGTCGAAACATGGTCGCGCCGAGGCACCACAAGTCCGTTTGCGCGTTGGCAGCACCGGGCGCGCCGCGTGCTTGCTCGGGGGCCATGTAGGCGGGTGTGCCGAGCAGCCCGCCGCTGCCACTCTGAAACACGTCGGTTGCCACGTCGCACAGACGAGCCAAGCCGAAGTCGAGCACTTTGCTGGTACCCGAGTCCGTCAGGAACACGTTGGCCGGCTTGATGTCGCGATGGATGATGCCCTTGCGATGCGCGGCATCGAGCACGTCCAGAACCTCGTGCGCGATATGCAGCACTTCCCGTGTTTCAAGGCGGCCGCCCTTTTGCACCACGTGCGTGGAGAGGCTTTCCCCGGTCAGCAGCTCGAGCACGAGAAAAACCGTTCCATCCTTGGTGATGCCGTCGTCGATTACGGCGACCACAGCTGGATGTCCGACGCGATTCGCTAGATAGCCTTCGCGCAAGAAGCGCTGGCGTACACGCGTGTTGTAAGCGAGCTCGCGGTGCAGGACCTTGATGGCCACGCGGTGGCCGTTGTTGTGCACGGCCTCGAAAACGCTGGATGTGGCGCCTACGCCGAGCACGCGAACTAGCTGCCACTTCGCCGCGAGCTTTTTGCGCAGCAGCTCTTTGGCGGCTAGCCAGCGCTCGTCCGAGTTTTCGGCAGGCGTAGATGGGGCAGGCAGGCTCGTGGACCAACTCATTATGTTTCTCGCCAAACCCCGCCCGGGGCCAAGGTAAGTTAGCATACGGTCAGCCCCCAATGTGAGACTGGCAGTGTATAGCGGTCGCGCGCGCGGCGCTCGGTCTCGTTGGCGGTGTCACTCGAAAGTCTTGGCACGAGCAGATCCCGATCGCCCCGAAGTGGCCATGGTCCCATGGAAAACTGGCAGGGGCAGTCGCCTGGTCTGGGCGGATGCCGCAGAGGCGGGCGCGAGAGCGCAGGGAGCTTTGGTACAAAGTGAAAGTTCCCGCCCGTAGTATTAAACAGGGGGAGCATGAGCGAATCGACACTTCCCGAGTTCAGCACCGCGAAAGAACGCGGATTATTGCCTCCACCGCTGGCGCTGACCTTGGTGGTGGCGTGGTCGAGCGACGAACCTCGGCGTTTGGGCGAGGTGTGTCTGCTTCCGTTGGGAGAGCCGGGGCCCTGGCGCGTGTTTGGCCGCGGCGAGCCCCAGGCGAGCGATCCCCACGCCCGGCTCGAGTTCATGCGGCTGCGACCCGGCGGCTCCTCCACCACGGGATTCAGCGAAAATGTGCGGATTTCGCGTGTACAGATGCTGCTCCGCGCCAGCGGCGGCCAAAGCATCGAAGTGAACAATGTCGGCCAGGCCGAGCTCTGGGTGAACGGACGTCCGATGCAGAGCGGGCACATCGAGCCCGGGGACTTGGTGCAGCTAGGCAAGCAGATGCTCTTTCTGTGTTGTAAACGTCCAGCCTGGGAAGAAGTGCTCCCGGAGTATCCCGAGTTTGCGTTCGGGGAGGCCGATCTGGGCGGGTTCATCGGCGAGTCGGCTGCGGCCTGGGCGGCCCGCCGTCAAACCGCGGCCGCCGCGCGCGACTTCGGGCACGTGCTCATCACGGGCGCGAGCGGCACGGGCAAAGAGCTCGTAGCCCGTTCCATTCATGCGCTCTCGGAGCGTGCTGCGCGGCCGCTGGTGAGCCGCAACGCAGCGACCTTCCCGGAAGGTTTGGTGGACGCCGAGTTGTTCGGCAACGCCAAGAACTATCCGAACAGCGGCATGGCCGATCGCCCGGGGTTGATCGGTGAAGCCCATCAGTCCACGTTGTTCCTGGACGAGATCGGGGAGTTGCCGGCATCGATGCAGTCCCACTTGTTGCGCGTGCTCGACAGCGGTGAGTACCAGCGGCTCGGAGATTCCGGCACGCGTCGCGCGGACATCCGGGTGATCGCGGCGACGAATCGCGACTTCAGTCATTTGAAACAGGATTTCTTGGCGCGCTTCCGCATACGTTTGCATTTGACCGACTTGAACGCCCGCCGTGAAGACGTGCCCTTGATCGCGCGCTACTTGTGGGGCGAATCGCGGAGAAATTTGAACGAGTCACTCACGGACGGCGACGCGAACAACGCACGCACGAATGTGCCGCTCGAGCTCACCAGCCAGCTCTTGAAGCGCCGCTACGTGGCGAACGTCCGCGAGCTGGATCGGCTGCTGCGCGAGGCGATCCTCGGTGTGAGCAGCGACGAGCTGGACAGCAATCCACGTAGCGCGAGCGACCCTCCCGTTTCGAGTCCGTCGGCCCCTGCCGTGCGCGTCGATCCCACTTCCATCACGCCGGAGCAGATCCGTGAAGCCCTGGCGCAGCACCACGGGCGACAGGAGCGCGTGTGGCGCGCGCTCGGCCTGTCGAGTCGCTATGCGCTGTGGCGCCTCATGAAGAAGCACAATATCGAATCCTGGCCCAAATGAGCTCGTCAGCTCCACGCTCGCTCTGGGTTCTCCTGCTACCCGTGGCGGCAACGGGCTGCGCAGAGATTTTGGATGCGGATTTCGACAAGGGCGGTCTGCGCGTCAACGAAGCGCCGATCGCGCACGACGCGCAGTTCGAGGCGGTAGCCGGCACGTTCTTCAGCGACCGACTGCGCGGCGAAGACCCCGAAGATCCGCAGGGGGTGCGGCTGAGGTTTCAGATCGACAGGCAGGAATTCCCCGACGTTCGCTACCTCACCGATGACACGGGTGAGTTCGGATATCAGACAGACGTCAGCGCGTGGGGACCCGCGGAGGACCAATACCGGCGTCGATTTTCGTTCTTCGTGACGGACGGTGGCGGACGCCGTTCGCTGGCGCCAGGTGTCGTCACGGTTCAGCTCTTGCCTGCGCAGTACGTAGCTCTG
>DATHEN010000608.1:0-6696 GCA_035318565.1 Polyangiaceae bacterium | reverse complement strand
CATCTTCCTCGCCGCCGCGCAAGAGATGCCACCCCGCCTGTAGCGCCTTTCCCAGCTCGGCGGCGCTGCTGTTGGCGAGTGTTGCTCGGTCCATGCCTGGGGAGCCAGAAATCAGCGCACGCCCGAGCAAGACGTGAAGCCTTTGCTTGTGGTCATCCGCGATCCGGGTGACGAGCAGTGATCGCAGACGCTCCTGAGCGATCCGAAACATCTGCTCCGAACCGGCGGCGATCTCGCGGGCCAACAGTTCGCTGACAGCGGCTGATAGATCCTCGACTGACACACCGGGAAACAGCGCGCACGCGCTGGAGAGTGACAGCGTTCCCCGATGCAGCGCCAGGATCTGGGCGAGCTCCTGCGCGTGATGGCCCAGCTCGGAGATGCGCTGCACGAGCGCCTCTTCGACGCTTTCTGGAAGCCCGAGCTCCGACAATCCGGCTGGCAGCACCCACGTCCCGCCCGCGTAACGAATGATCCGCCGCTCGACGAGGTTTCGCAGAAGGGTCAGAGAATGGCCCGGATTACCCTGGGCGACCGAGTGCACCCAGGCGGCGAGCCGCAGCGAGTGGGGAACGTCACCGAACGCGGAACGGACGAGCTCCTCGATGCTCGCTTGCTCGAGCCCGCGCAGCTTGATGCGCGCCGCCGTGCGAGTCAGTTGTTCGATCGCGACTGGTGCCTTTTCTCCCATGGAGAGTGTGACCAGCAAGAGCAACGGAGCTCGGCGCGCGGAATGAGCCAGGACGACCAGCGCACCCGCCGAGGTCAAGTCCGCGGCATGCGCGTCGTCCACGACGATGAGCAGCGGCCGGCGCTTGGCGACCTCGACTAGCCAGTCCACGACGCGGAGTTGACTGCCGGCTTGTTCTTCCAGGGCCGCCGCCGAAAGCATCCGCTTCGGATCGAGCTGACTCGGCCTCAGCTTGCCGCGGAGCGCGTCGAGAATTCGGACGAGCTCCGGATGTTTGGACGCTTCCGCCTGGGCGTCGGCGGGCGCGGCTTCGAACACGCCCGCCACGAGCGCGCGCAGCGAACCGCCGGGTTCGCTGTGAGCGAGCGCGGCCACGTGCACGGCCACCATGCCAGAAAGACGCGCCGTGATCGCCAGCTCGCGCGACAAGCGGCTCGAACCCATGCCAGCAGCGCCCTCCAGCACCACGGCGTGACCGGCGCCTTCTCTGGCGCCGTCCAGATGGTGTCGGAGTTGAAGCTGCTCGCGAGCCCGCCCGGTCAGCGCAGAACCGGTCAGATGGCTCTCTATGACGCCTGCCAGAGGCTTCTCTTCGAGCTCTGCGATGGCGTTCAAACGATCGATGACCTCTGCCGCGCTGGCGGGGCGGCCGCTCGGGTCCGTATCGAGCAACGAAAGAATCAGTTGGTCGAGTGCTGGCGGAACACCAGGTACGAGCTCTGACGGCGGCGTTGGCCTGACCGCCCAGGCCACTGCAACGTCCGCAAACTCTCGAATCGCGTAAGGCCGGCGACGCGTGAGACACAGGTAAGCGACGACCCCCAGCGAAAACAGATCCGTTCTCGCATCGAGCTCGAGACACTCTATGGTCTCGGGCGCGATGCACGTCGGAGTTCCAACCAGATCGCTTGATGTGCCGAATCCGGCCAGTGCACCAAAGTCGAGGAGCTTGGCGCGTCCCGCTTGCGTAACCCGAATGTTGCGCGGGCTCACGTCGCGATGCAAAAGCTTCCGAGCATGAAGCAGAGCCAGTGAGGTGGCGACGTCTCGAATGACCGCGCACAGCGTCCGCCAGGGCACGGGCGCGATGGCGTACAGATCCTGACCCTCCAGGAACTCCATCGTATAGAATCGCGCGCCGTCGGCCGTGACGCCGAAGTCATAGACCTCGATCACGCAGGGGTGCTGAATCGAAGCCAGAGTCTGATACTCGCGCTCGAACAGCGCTAGCGCGCCGGGCGTCATTGCCGTCAAGACCTTGAGCGCCAGGACGCGGCCCGTCGCCTCGTCCACGGCTCGGAACGCGGCGCCCATCCCTCCGCGTCCGAGTTCCGCGTCGATGCGGTAGCGTCCCCCAATCAAAGCGCGCTCGGCCACTTCGAGTGGGGCACTCGCCGTCCGGAACGGTTCTTGCTCCTCGGCGCTAGGACTGCGCGGTATCAAGCCCACGCAAGCCAACGGCCGCCGCTCCCAATTCTTTAGGGGACCTGCTTCCAGGTCCGGACGGGAATTGGCGCACCCACGAGCCGCCAAGGCCTTCTGGGCTGTCGCCAGCCAGAAAGCGTTGATTCCCCCAGAATCAACGTGGGCGTTCGCCCCCCGGGAGAACGCCAGCTCCGTCGTTGCGCTCAGGTCGCAGCGCCGTTCACGTCGGCGCCGTCCTACAGATCATCGACCGGCGACGTTCCGCTCGGGGTTTGCCGCCGCCCGTTTCGATTCCGCTCGCCCGCAGCGAGCATGCGCACCTGGTCGTCACACCGCACGCGCTCGCAACGTACGATGCACTCAAGGAAGAGGAAACCCCATGATCCCCTTCGCTCAGATCTCCCGATTCAGTCACGACACCGAGCTTGTCGAAATCGTCACGTTGTTCGCAGGAATGAACCGATCTCGCAGGATGGCGGAAAGAGATTCCAGAAAATCCGCATGGATGCGGAACCGATCTCGCGGGTGCATCTCCAGAATCATTCCGCCTACGATCGATCGCTGTTGGCCCTCGTTCACGCTCAGTAGAAACAGCTGATTGACTCCGTCCTGAGTGCCGTTCGTTGCGGGCAGTACGAAGGCCGTCTCGTAGTCGTCGTCATCCTCAACCGTCGATTCCGGACCATCATCGCCGTCCGGTGTCTCTGGCGGCACGTGTGGTGCACGTATTTGCAAGGCTGGCGAAGCGTCGTCCGTTCGAGACGAGTCGAGCTCGTCGACCAGCTTCTCGGCAGCTTCGTACGCCGCGCGCTCGGCGAGCTCATTGAGCTGCGTTTCGAGCCCGCGTGGAAGCTCGTTGGGAGTGGTGGCGAAAACCAAGCGCATTCCACCAACGTGCTTGATGTAGAGACAGCCAGAGCTTGCGTTCGCCTGCCGGATTGCGAGCTGCAAGGCTTTCTTTGCCAGTTCTGGTGCCACGCGCAGCTCGCTGAGCGCCGAACGAGCGGTCAGGCTGTCGAACGGTGGCGCGCTCTCGTTGCCGTCATCGACACGGCAATCCGCCGTTGTCATGGCTTGCCGCAGGCCCAGCGCCGCGGCTTTGGCTCGTAGCCGGTCGCACTGTCCAATGAGTGCCGGATTCTGCGCGCTGCGAAAGCGCTCGCTCATTGCTGCCTCATGCGTTTGAAACGTTGCTTGGTCGAGCGTCCGCAGTGCAACTTCCGCACGCGCCCGGTGCAAGAGCCCGATCAGCAGCGGCTGGTCTTGCCCCGCGTATTTGGCGAGCAAGGCATCCAGCTGTCGAGCGGCTTCAGCGTGGTTTCCCAAGCCCATTTCTGCGAGGGCAAGTTGCCGGTCCGATTCCAGGCTCATCGTCGCGATTCGTTCGTCTTGCTCGGTTCGACACGCGAACGTGTCTCGTATGAGCGCTTTCGCGCGAGCGTGATCTCCGGCGGCGTTCAGAGCTCGGGCAAAATGAGCGCGCACGGTTTGCCACTGAGCACGTCGGCGTGGCGCAAACTGTGGCAGAATTCTTTGATACTTGGCGATGGCAGCGTCGAAGTCTCCTCGATTGGTGAGGCAAGCAGCGTGTGCCATGTCTGCGAACGGCTGAAGCGAAGGGACTTCGAGTGCTCGACGCGTCAGCTGCTCCCACGTGCGCCGCAGCGCAACTGCATCTTCCGAAAGCACGTGTGCGTTCAGCACGACCGCGGGATAGAACATCTCCGCCTGCCAGGTCGTGCTGCCCTGCACCGCAAACATTTCCACGCGCATGGCGTACTCTCGGACACGCTCCGTTTCACCGCGGATCGTATGATAGATCAGTCGCACTTGATCGGCGGCCATAGCCCAAACGCGCACGCCGAGCTCCTCGAGCTCCCGCGCCCTGTCGAGCGAAGCGCTCCCGAACATATAGGCTTCCACGAGGCCGACCATATAGGGTTGGCCCGCGTACATGGCTTTCCAGTGGCCTTCGCCCAGCAGCGCCTGGACCTTGGGTTCGCGGAGACGCTTCATCACGTTTTCGCTGACCTCGACGATCTCGGCGCGATCGGTGACTACGAGCGCCTCCGTCTCCATGAACGCGTGCATCAAATTCGGAAACTCACCGGCGCTAAAAAAACTCAATGGCTCGATTGCATTCAGCAGTTGCTCGAGCCGACGTGCATCGAGGCAAGCAGAGCTTACGCCGCCAATGGCGGGAATGGTCGCGCAGAAAAGGCCGATGGCTTCCTTGAGCCCGTAGTCGAGTCCGCGTCGCTGCTCGCGCGCGAACTTTACTCCGGCGCTGATCAGCCCGGTCGCTAGCGCCAGCTTTTTTCCCAGAAAAGGTCGCAATTTTTGCGCGAGAGCCAAGCCGGTAAGCTTCAGTCCCAAGGCGATCGCGCGGTCCCCAAACTGAAGGACGATTCTAAAGTCGCCAAAGTACGCGAGGGGGATGAGCGGAAAAATCACACGTGCAATCTCGTAGTCCGAGCGCCCCTGTCGGTCGTAGACTTCGAGCGCGCCAAGCAACGCGCGGATCGCGTGCTCGGTACTGTCGCCGCCGCCCTGAGCAGCGAGGAAGGCTCTGCCGTCCATGGCCAGAATGTCCGCACCGCGACTTTCCTCGCCAGCGTGCAGCAGGTGCCAACCGGCTTCGAGCCTACCGCTTGAACTTTGAGTGACGGTTTGGAGGACGGCTTCGGCCGCGAGTTTGTGTGCTGCTCGACGCGCAGCTTCGGTCATTTGAGTGGCCACCCTGCGGCGCATGGATTCCTGAGCAAAGCGGTACGTTTCTGCATCGCAGATAAAAATTTGCTCGGCTACGAGCTCAGCCAGCGCGGCGTAGAATGTACGCTCGTCCTGGCCCTCGACGAGCAAGCGGAAGCGCTCTAGAGGGACGGGGTTGGTTTGAACGCTGGCGGCTTCTGCGAGAGCGCGCGCCACCGGCGTCAGCGCTGACAGTCGGGCCTCGATCAGTCCTTTGCTGCCGACTGGTAGCTCTGATTCGGACACGTCGAGTGGCAGTACCCAAGTGCCCGCCACGTACTTGACGATCTGCCTCTTGATCAGGATTTGAACGAGGTCCACGCACTGCTGTGGGTTGCCGGCGCTTCTCTCGTAGAGCAGCGTCGCCATGCGCGGGGCGTTCGGCACCTCACCGAAGAGCGATTTCGCCAGCTCCTCGTAGGCCGAGACGCTGAGCCCTTTGAGCCTCAGCCGCCCGCTTCGCTCCTGAAGCATCCGTACTAGAGCCGGTGCGACGACATCGCTTCGGCTCCTTTGTGTCACCAGCAGTAGGATTGAGCGGCCACGCGCATCTTGACCCAGCGCTACGAGAAAAGCGGCCGAATTGTCATCGATCGTATGTAGGTTGTCGACTGCGAGCAGCAGCGGACGCTGCTCGGCCAATTCGAGAAACCACTCGTGAAGGGCCGTCTGCAGGCGCGCGCGACGCTCACCCGGATCCACACCGAGCGAGGCGAGCGCCGGCCTGCCGACGCGTTGATGCAGCACCGGCGACAGATGCCCCAGAACCGCCGCGTGTGGCTGTGCTGCAAGGCCGGCGGCCTCTGAACAAGACGTCAGAAGTTGAACGCCGAGCGCGGCTGCCACACCGAACGGCTCGGGAGTCGCCTGCGCATCGGCCCGAAGCACGATCACGCCTTTCAGCTGAGCCGCCAAACTGGCTTCTTGGAGGAGACGTGTTCGGCCGATTCCCGACGGGCCTTCGATGATAATCTCACAACCCCTACCCGCGAGCTGATTCCCGACGCGGCGATCGATCCATTCGAGCTCGGACTCACGACCAACGAAGCCGCCGCTGAGCAGATAGCTGTCTGCTGTATGCTCCTCTTCCTCGGGTTCGAGCCCGGCGATGGCGGTGAAATGTTCGATCACGACCGCCGCGTTGGGTGGGCGCGCGAGCCGATCGAGGCTCAGTAGCGAGAGAATCAGTGCATCGAGCTCAGGCGGTAGTTCGGGTAGCCCCTGCGAGGGCGGTGCAACTGGCGAGTCCCAAAGATCGAATAGGTCGGCGAGTTGCCGCGCTGGATAGGCGGCACGTCCCGTCAGTGCCCAATACGCAATCGCTCCAAGCGCATAGAGATCCGCTCGTTGGTCGAGTGGCATCCCGTATAGGGCCTCGGGTGCGGTGCACATGGGCGTGCCGACGAGTTCGGCCGCCGGCCCAAACGGGGTCAGCGCGCCGAAATCGATCAACTTCGCGCGCCCTTCGGCGGTGAAGCGAACGTTGCGCGGACTGACGTCCCGATGCACCAGCCTATGGGCGTGGATTAGGGCGAGCGATGAGGCGATGTCGCGTAGATGACGGCAGAGTTCGCGATAGGGTACCGGCGCGCGTTGCTGCAAGTCCTCGCCCTCGAGTAGCTCCATCGCGTAGTAAGGACCGGAGTCGCTGACCCCGTAGTCGTAGACTTCCACGATGCGCGGGTGCTTCAAGCGAACCAGCGTGTAGTACTCACGTTCGAACAGCGCCTCGACCTTGCGACGACTCTCGGTGTCGGACGGAGACAGCAGCTGCTTGAATGCGACGTCGCGTTCCGTCACCTCGTCCCGTGCCCGGTACACGCGACCCA
>DATHEN010000607.1:0-2282 GCA_035318565.1 Polyangiaceae bacterium | reverse complement strand
CACGTTGAGATCCACGCGTGCCGTGCTGTCCTCGGCGTAACAGAGGTCGAGCGCGAATGCGTCGTCGACATGGCCGACGCTCACCGCCGCCACCTGATCGCGCAAAACACCTCGGTGCAGAAGACTGCGCGCACGCAAGTTATGGACGGCCAGCGCGAGAGCGATCCAGCCACCGGTGACGGAAGCCGTGCGGGTTCCTCCGTCCGCCTCGAGCACGTCACAATCGATGTGGATGCTGCGTTCGCCGAGGCGCTCCAGGTCGACCGCAGCGCGCAGGGCACGCCCGATCAAACGCTGAATCTCGCGCGAGCGGCCACCGAGAGGTCGCTCGCGGCCATCGCGATTTTCACGACGCTTGGGGTTTGCGCGCGGGTGCATCTGGTACTCGGCCGTGATCCAGCCCTTGCCTTTGCCCTTGAGAAACTCGGGCACCGATTCGTCGACCGACGCGGTCACGAGGACGACCGTACCGCCGGCGCGGTACAGCGCGGAGCCCTCTGCCAGCCGATGAAATCCCGGAATGACTTCAACGGCACGGTGAGCCCGTAAATCGCGACCCTGACGCTTGTCCTTGGACATGAAGGCGTGGGCTTATCATGAACCGCCGGATTGAACACGCGATTGCCCGCGCACGGCGATTCGGTCAAGGTTCGCGGGTGACGAGCCTCACCGAAACCGCGAACACTGCCGAGCCGAGCCCACTCCGGGTTTCGGAGCTGTTCGAGAGCGTGCAGGGGGAAGGACCGAGCACGGGAAAACCCTGCCTTTTCATCCGACTCGCGCACTGCAATCTGACCTGCTCCTGGTGCGACACGAAGTACACCTGGGACTTTCGAAACTACGACTATGCACGCGAGGTGAGCCTCTGGCCCGTGGCCGCGCTCGCCGCACGAGCCCTGAACGCGCGGAACCGGCAGCTGGTGATCACCGGGGGTGAGCCGCTGCTCCAGCAGCGCGGCCTGGTGGCGCTCTGCGCTCGGCTCGACCCGGACCTCTACATCGAAGTCGAGACGAACGGCACCGTACCTCCGCTGCCTGCGCTCCTGGCCCGCATCAATCAGTGGAACGTATCGCCCAAGCTGGCGAACGCAGGGGATCGCCGCTCGCTGCGCATTCGGCCGAGCGCGCTCGGCGTGTTCCGCGAAACGGAGCGTGCGTGGCTGAAGCTCGTGGTCACGTCGCACGATGACTTGCTGGAGGTCAAAGGGCTCGTCGAAGAGCTCTCCTGGCCGGCGGGGCGCGTGCTGCTCATGCCCCAGGCAACCACGAGCAGTGAGCTCCGCGATCGTCTACCCGAAGTGAGCAACTGGGCCGCGCAGCGGGGCTACGGCGTTTCCACCCGCCTGCACATCGAACTGTGGGGCGGCCGGCGCGGGATCTGAGCCACAATGAAGGCATTTTCGCGCCTCGGGCTGCTATTGGCTGCGGGCGTGGCGCTCGCGGCGGGACCCGAGTCGGTCGCTCCGTCGCTGCTCAGTGAGCACGATATTGGACAGCGCTTGCGCGTGTTCGCGACCGCGGGCGACTACAAACTCCAAAACCGAGACGTCACCGCGGTGGTGCGGCGCCAGGATGGCTGGCTCACGGAGTTCTGGCCGAACCGCCCGCGCTTGCCCACCGTCGAGCAGCTCGGGACCCTCACCGACATCGACGGCATCTGGCAGGTGCATCCCGTCTTGTATGTTTCGGAGAAGGAAGTTTATCCGGTGGTCGCGCGCAGCGTGACGAGCGTCAGCGACGGCATCGAAACGGACGGCTACGCGCGGGTCGGCGCGGCCGTGTATCACGTACGCACGCACTATCGACTCGACCCGCAGCGCAGCGCGCTCGAGCTCCGCAGTACGTTCGAGCTCGACAGCCCAGCGCCCGCGAAGCGCCTCGGCATGGGACACGCGCTCAAGTGGGGCAACGTGGATTACTACCTCGACACCACGCCCATCCCGAAGCTCAAATACAGCGGTCCCGCGCGCTGGATTGGCCGGCACGGGGCGGGCGGGGATCTGCTGCTGCGGGCCGCTGATCACGGGCGGCTATGGGTCGAACACAAGGCGCGCATCCGCGGCTTTCAAAGCACGATTTACGCGCTGGCCGCTGCACCGGGGCGCGCACTCTCGCGTGCCGGCCAGAGTCTCCGCGTGGCTCACGAGCTCAGCTACGAACGCCTGCCTCGCCTGCCTCGCGGCGCTCCGCCGGAAACGGGCACCTTACTCCTGGAAGCGCGCGATGAGAGCGGACGGCTGCTGCCGGCCAAGGTGCGCATCGAACGGGTGGGGCGGGCCGAG
>DATHEN010000606.1:0-7456 GCA_035318565.1 Polyangiaceae bacterium | reverse complement strand
CGCGTTTGGGCGATTCTGTATCTGTCGCCCGAGCCGATGAGCGCTTCGGATATCCGGGACACGCTGCAGCTCTCGACGGGCGCCGTGAGCATGACGATCACCGAGCTCGCGCGCTGGGGCGTCGTCAAGCGTGTCTGGGTACCGGGTGAACGCCGCGACTACTTCACTGCCGAAGTCCAGCTCTGGAAAATGATTTCGCGCGTGATGGCCGAGCGCGAGGGCGGCGAGATCAGCGCCGCCATCGAAGCCTTCGAAGAGGCATTGACCTCGCTCGAGACGCACCTGGCCGGCAATGAGACGGACCGGGCGCGCGCCGAGCTCCAGCGCTCGCGCATTCAAGCGCTGCTCGACCTGGCGCGGCTCGGCAAGCAACTCCTGAACATGTTGCTCGCGACGGCCAAGGTCGATGCGGAGCCGCTCTCGCGCATCGAGCTCACGCGCTGAGGGCGCTCAATTCAACTTCGAGTGCGGGTCGTGCTCCGGCTCCAGGAAGGTGCCGGTGATCTCACGCTCCAGCGCGGCGCGGATTTCGCTCTCCACGAGCTCCACCGAGCCCGCCAGCCGTTCGACGTTGCGCTGGTAGACGAACACCCGCGCCGTGGGCGCGTCACCGTTGCCCGATGCTGCGACGCCGTCGAGCAGAAGCAGCGCGCGCGGATCCACGCCGTCGACGACCACTTCGATGCCGGGGATGTCGGCCGCGTGCACTTCTTCCTCGCGGACGAAGGCTTTGAGCTTTTCGTCGAGGGAGGCGAGCGCCTTCTTGGCCGTCATCTCGAAGGTTTCGCGCGTCAACGTCCAGGCCGGAGCCGGATAGTCCATGTCGAGCTCACGCGACTTCAAGAAGGCCTGCGTGGCGCCCCGTGTGTCGCCGCGCTCATCGCGCACCAGGCCGAGGTAGTAGTGTGCCTCGGGGTTCGCCGGGTTGTGCGTCACGGCCTCCTCGATCAGCGGCGCGGCGTGTTCGACGTCGCCGATCTCGTAGAGCGCGCGCCCGACCAGGAACGTATGGTTCGGATTTTCGAACGGCCCTTTCGGGAAGCGCTGACACAGCGTTGCGGCTTCGTCGAGCTCGCCCTTGCCGAGCAAGGCGTCGAACTTCAAGAGCAGCGCGTCCACGATCTCGTCGTCGTTCTCGGCGAGTTCGAGCGCGTGATCGCACATGCGAATCGACTCTTCGTATTCAGCGAGCGGATGGATGTACACCTCCGCAGCGTTCAGCATCGCTTCGAGGTACGTGTCGTCGAGGGCGATGGCTTGCCGATAGTGCTCGATGGCGTCATCGAACTCGCCTTGCAGCGCCGCCACGTAGCCGAGCAGGTTGTAGGCCTCTGGCGACTGACTGTCGATCTCGAGAGCGCGCCGCGCCGAAAGCTCGGCGCCGCGGGAATCGCCCCGTTGAACGAGGTCCCACCCGCGGTCGAGATGTGCCGAAAACTGGTCCATGCGTTGCGTCTCGGAAGCGTGTGATGGTCCCGCGCCGCACATGAGTCAAGCGCCGGCCGGCTCGCGGCCCGGATCGCGTGCTCGCGGCAGCGAGTCAGTCGTGAATGACGATGCGGCTGCCGGGACGTTCAGCGGAGGACCAGACGCCGTGCCAGCCGTCCGGCAAAGCGGGTTCGCCGAACAGAAACAGGTGCTTTGCATCCAGGGGTGACAGATTGACGCAGCCATGGCTCATCTGGACGCCGTAGTTGCGGTGCCAGAATGCGCCGTGCAGCGCGTACGACCCGCTGTAGTACATGACGTAGGGCACGTCCTCGATGCTGTACGGCAGATCTCCGGCGGCGGTGCCGTCGCCGTCCATCGTGGTGGTGATGTGCTTTTCACGCACCCGAAACTCGCCTGACGGCGTGCGGTGGTCCTTCTCTTTGACGTTCGACTTCTTGCCGCTCGAGATCAGCGTGGCATAGACCGGACGCGTACCCACGTAGGCGACCAGCGTTTGCTCGGACAGGTTGACGTCGATCCAGCGTTCGTCGGGCGCCAAATCCGCCGGTGGCGGCGCAGGTCGCGCAACGCGGATGTGTTGATTCTTGATCCAACCGCGGTCGACCGTTTCGCTGTAGCGCGTGCCGCCGACTTCGAGTGTGCGACCCGTCAGCGCAAGCGCGGTGAACACGTCTACGGACTCACCTGGTTTGGCCTGCCCCTTCGCTTCGTCGATCATGTAGAGCGGCGCGGTCTTGCGCCCTCCGTATGCCCACGCCATCGGCAATTTGAGCTTGTCGTCCAGCTCGACGCCCTTGAACTTCGAGCCCGCGGTTTGCCACATACGGTCGGTCGGGGCGATCAGGCCCTTCGTGGTCTTGTACCAGCTGCGCCGGTTCCAGCTGAAGGTGCGATCCACGGCGACGTAGAAGCCCGCCACCATGCGTTTCGCGAGCACGTCGTCGGCGTCTTCCGTGAGGTGTTCGAGTTTCACTTCGTGCAGCCGGTCCTTGGCATCGTCGCGCTGCCACCAGGGCTTCTCGGGTTCGCTCGCGGCACCTGCGTCCGAGTGAGTCCAAGTGAAGGGCACACCGGATTCGGTGACGTCTTGGCCGACTTGCATGTTCTCGGCGGCAGCGCGGGGTACGGCGCTGCCCGTGTCGTTGCCTTCCGCGATCTGCTTCTTTGCCGTGCCGTCGTCGGCGACGGTGTCGTTGCTCTTCTCGCTCTCGAGCAGATAGGGCTCGTACGTGTTCATCTGCTCGCGCGAGGGCACGGACTTGTAGAGCGGCGTGCCGTTCTTTGCGTTACGCGCGTAGACGTACGGAAGCACCTCGCTCAGATCCGGAGGCTTGGTGGCGAACTTCACCTCGGGGTGCGTGAGCTCGGTCGTGCCCACGTTGCCGCAGACGAATCCTCCAGAAACGAGCTGGTACCAACCCCGCGTGCACTCTTTACTCGTCAGCCGATCCGCCAGCACGGCAACTTTGCCGCCATTGCGGATGTAGCCAATCTTCTTTTTCGTCTCGAAAATGGGCTCCGAGTAGACCGCCGCGGCGATGCTCGTCACGACGAACCAGGGCCCGGTGTGCGGCGCTTTGGGCGCGCCGGCATCGGGTACGGCGTGCGCGCGCGGCTCTGGCGGCCGAACCTCGGGCGGCAGGGTGGGCTCGCCCGCTTGAGCGGCTTTTTCCGGCGTATCCGAGCGTTTCGCGCCGGGAGGCGCGTCTCGGTCGCAGCCGAGCAGCAGCGCCCCCCCGAAGAAGAGCGCGAGCCCTCCACGAACGGAGGGCCGATGAGCCCGGCCAAGGGAACTCAGAGTGCGAGCTCGAGACAGTTTGGTACACACGGAGGACCTCGGAACTTTCCACGGGACCCGGGCAACGCGCCACATTTTGTCGGGGGCCCCATTTGCCGCGAATTCAACCCTCATGCCAGGGCGTTTTTCGAGCTATGCCGAGGCAGGTAGTGATTTCCGAGCCGGAAAATCGAAACGCCAAGCTGGAGGCTGCCAACGAACGCGCCGGCTGGCGTGGTCAGTCGCACACGGCGCGTCGCCGATTGTGGACATGGCTCCTGGTTTCGTCCGCGCTGCACGCGCCGCTGACGCCGCTAGTGGCGCTGCTCGGTCTGGTGGGGCTGATCGATCGTTCCGACGACGATCTGCCGCCAGCGCCGCCGATCACCGAAATTCCGATCGACCTGCTGCCGGACGAGGGGCCCGACCCCGCGCCGAAGGGGGCCGAGGCCAAACCGGCCGAGCCTGGCGGCGAACCCGCGCGGGCCAAGCCGGAGCCGAAGCAACCGAAAGCGGAGGTCGCCGACGCCGGAGCGCCGTCGGACGCGGGCACCGACGGCGGGGGCGCACAAGCTGCTGCCGAGGGCGGCGCGGAAGGGCGCGAGAAGGGTACCGGCGAGGACATCGGAGATCCGGTGGCGCTCAGCGGGGCGGCGGGCAAGATCGCGGATGCGCGCGCCAACATCCGCCTGATTCTGTACACCGATCGCATGCGCGCTCATCCGCTCGCGCGGCGCGTGGGGTCGATGCTGAGTCAGGCTTACCAGTGGCGCGATTTTTTCGGACCGAGCGGGATCGATCCGATTCAGGACGTGGATCGCATCCTGCTGGCCGGTCCGGAGCTGCGTGATTCATCGCAGGTGGTCGCGGTCCTGCAATACAACGTCAGCGAGGAGCGCATCCGCGCTGCCGTGGACGCGCTGGTGCAGCGCGACGCGAATGGCGAGTGGCTGGATGCCGGCGCGCCCGCCGCCCGAGCGCGTGCTGACCGCGCGGATCGAGTGTTCGTGATGCCGGCTCCCCACTTGATTGTGGTCACGCCGCCCAGCGCGGAACGCCATGCGCTCTCGCTCAGCCCCAAGACGCGTTTTCCGCGCGCTGCGGGCAGCGAAGCCGTGACGGCGTACATCGTGAAACCTTCGCAATCGCTGCGCGGGTTGCCGTTGCGGCTGCCGGCGAGCTTGAAGTGGCTGCGCATCAAAGCGAGCCAGGCCGAAGCAGGCGGCGCGATCGTCCACATTCATGGGCTCGATGAAACGCCGGAGCTCGCCGAGCATCATGCGCAGATGCTGCAAGACGGCGTGACGGCCATCTCGACCCTCGACTTGGGCTTGTTCGGCGCGCTGCTGGGACGCAGGCAAACGCGCTTCATCGAGAGCGTGCAATTCACGTCCGAAGGCCGCAACATCCGCGGCGAGATCGAGCTCACCGAACAGCAACTCGGCAGCATCGTCGATCTGATGACGCAAATGATGGGTGGCGTGCCGCGGCGGCCGCCGCCTCAGCCGGCCTTGGACGCGGGGGCGGCATCCGACGAACCACCGACTGCGCCGCCTTCGTTGCCGACCGAGCCAGAGCCGCCCACGGTACCTCCCGTGCCGCCGCCGGACCCGCCAGCGCAGCCTCTGCGGTGAGCGCGGCGCGCCCGCTCAGCGCTGAGCTACCGGTTCGCCCGCGTGAGCGAGGCGCTGCAGCATCGCGTCGGCGCGCTTTGCGTCGAGGGCGCTGATGCAGAGCGTGCGGCCTTTGCGAGGCACCACTACCAGCCGGCAGCGGCCGCGCGCCGGATCGGCCAGCGCCGAGAGCGCGAAGTCGATCACGAGTCCGACCACCATCAGCAGCACCGCCAGGCCGATCAACGGCGCCGAGCCTCCGGGGACTCGCACGCCGTCGATGAGGAGTCCCATGCCGAGGTAGCTCCCCACCACCAGCGCCGCGAGTCCCGCGTACATGCCGGCGCGCGGGTAGCGCACCTCGCGCGTGACGCGCGCCAGGTTCGTGAGCGGAACGACCACGGAGCGATCGCGCAGCACCTTACCGAGCATCTCCGTGCGCTGTTCGAGCTCGAGGCCGCGGGGGCTCAGCCGCAAGCGCGCGGGCTTGCGGTACGAGAACGCGAAGCGCCCGATCAGACGACCGGCGTGAAGCGCGAACAAGAGCAGCGTGACCGTGAGCAGCGCCGTTACGAGCGGACCATGCGGGGCTGGAGAGAGCTCGCCGCTCAGGCTCGCGCTGCCGCCGTCCTTGTTGTCGAGCAGCCCGCGAATGAGCGGATCGCTACTGTGCTGTGCGACGTCTTCGAGCGCAGCGCGCGCCGCTTCGGAGGAAGAGCTTGACAGCGCCGCCACCGCAACCAGCGCCTCGGCGCGGGTCATGCCGTGTCCGACCCGTACGGGATCGGCCGCAATCCGCCCGATGGCGGACCAGAGAGCGGCGGCTTTATCGCCCAGCGCCGCGTCGGCCGCCGGCAGTGGGTCGACCGGAGTGTGGGTGGCGAGCCAGACCAGACGCGCGGCGAGCAACAACTCGCTCTCCGGCGCGCTCGGCACGTCTGCTTCCACTCCCAGCGCAACCAGGGCCCCGAGCAGGGTTCGATCGCCCGAGCTCTGAGCGCCTTGCCGCAGAATCGTCAGGGCGTTGCCGAATGGAGTCTCGGCCGCCTCCGGGGGAAGCGGTGCTTCGAGGCTCAGTGGGGCGGGTTCACCGGGGCCCGCACCGAAGCGAGCGTCCCGCGCATCGGCGGCGGCCAGCGCCAGGCGGGATACGTAACGTGCGAGCTCGCGTCCGTGTGCCTCCCCGGAGAGTCGTTCAACGACAGAGCTGGCGCTTTCCGCGGCGGACATCGAGCCCCCGAGGCCATATCCGAACACGCAAAAATGCGCCAGCGATTCGAGGGCCGGCCGGATGCGCTACTGGGTGACGCCGCTGGAACAGCCCTGCGCAGCCAGAGCGTGCAGGGAGTTCAGAATCGGGCCGGGAAGCTCTTCGCTGCGGTCGGCCAGGGGGCGGTTCTCGGAATCGACTCGCACGACTACGGGCTTGTAGTTGCGGGCTTCTTCCGGGCTCATGTCCGCGAAAGTCGCCAGGATCACCAGATCTCCAGGCTTGTTCAGGTGCGCTGCGGCACCGTTGATACAAATACAGCCCGAGCCCGCGGGGCCTTCCAGAGCGTACGTCATGAGGCGGGTGCCGCGCGTGACGTTCCAGATGTGAACGCTCTCGTAGGGCAGGATGTTCGCTGCCTCGAGCAAGTTCGCGTCGATAGTGACGCTGCCTTCGTACTCGAGATCGGCGTGGGTTACGGTTGCACGGTGAATCTTCGACTTGAAGACGTTGAGCTTCATCGTGAGTCCTGGTGCGTCGCGTCATGGCGGCCTGCGAAAGGCGGGTCCACCTGCCGGACCCCCGAAGAATAACCTCAGCCGGTCCCTTCGACAACGATCGTTTCGCTGAGCACTGGACGATCGCGTTCAACAATTTGGCCCGCTCACGGCGCGTCCTGTACCGAATCTGACGAGCACGCGCGCTGCCCGAATGCCCGATGTCCGCGGCAATTTGGGGGCCTGCCGTGCGTTTTCAGGAGAGCTCTGGATGGCAATCACGACGTCGAAGGCCGAGATGCTCGAAAACTTGAGGGTGATGCTGCGCGACGTGCTGGCGCTGCGCGCTTCGGGCGCCGCCTACGCCAAGCTCGCGCGTGCTCACGGATACGTCGATGGCTACATGCGGGTCCTGCTCGAGACGGGCATGGCCGACAAGAGCGAGCTCTTGGCGCTGGTGTCCGACGAACGCTCGCGCTTGGACGGCCCCGCGACGCGCAGCCTCGAAGAAGACGTCGCCGCTGTCGCTTAGCCGACTTCGAGGTGAACTAGAGAGCGCAGGCTTTCGAGGCGGGTCGTCACCTGATCGCGGGTGATGTCGGCGAGACGGCGGGTGCCGACGCCTTCCACGCAGAAGGACGCCACGGCAGAGGCCATCATCAGCGCGCGGCGCAGCGCCTGGCCGTCGAGCGAGCCGGTGCTCGCGAGGCAGCCGAGCAGCCCGCCTGCGAAGCTGTCGCCAGCGCCGGTGGGATCGACTTCGTCTTCCAGGGGGAAGGCGGGCACGAAGAACACGCCGTGCTCATCGAACAGCATGGAGCCGTACTCGCCGCGCTTGACCACGAGGCGCTTGGGGCCGAGCGCTCGCACGGCCGCTGCTGCGCGCTTGATGTTGTGGATCTCGGCG
>DATHEN010000605.1:0-4531 GCA_035318565.1 Polyangiaceae bacterium | reverse complement strand
TCAACGCTTCACCGGCGCTGGCACGAGCCGATCGACCCGCGTTGCGTCGCCCAATTGGCCGTACTGATTCCGGCCCCAGCAGTACACTTCGAGGTCGTCCATCAACGCACAGCTGTGATCGTCGCCGAGCGCCAATCTGGTCGCCCGCCCGAGCCCCTGAACCGGAACGGGCGTTGCGCGGTTCTCCCGTGTCCCGTCCCCCAGCTGACCGAACTCGTTGCGTCCCCAGCAGCGAGTCACGTCGTCGGCGCCGATTGCGCAGGTGTGATCGTGGCCGGAGAACAGCTGGCGGGTTGCACCCAGCCCTTGCACGACTACGGGGCTGAGCTGATCTTCGAGCAACGCTTGCCCCGTTTGCCCATCGTTGTTCTTGCCCCAGCAATACACGGAGCCGTCCGCAACCAACGCGCACGCATGATCGAGACCCAGCTCGAGCGACTTCACCGCAGGCAGGCCCTGCACGACCACTGGCGTGTTTCGGGCTTCGCGTGTGCCGATCCCGAGCTGGCCTGCGGCGCCCGTTCCCCAGCATTCGACGGCGCCGGACTTCGACACGGAGCACGTGAACGTGCGCCCAAGAGCGAGCCTCGCCGGCTCGGTGGGCTCGAGCACCCTCGTCGGAACGAGTCTTTCTTCGAACGTGCCGTCGCCGACGGCGCCAGTTCTATTATCTCCCCAGCAAAGAACCTCCTGCGCACGACGCGCGCAGGTGTGGTGACCGCCGGCGCGAACCTCGAGGACGTCCTCGAGCCCCGGGACGATCGTCGGAGGCTCGTGTGCACTGGCGGCTCCGCTGCCAACCTGTCCCGTTTCATTGTAACCCCAGCAGCTGACGCTTCGCGAATCGGTCACGACGCAGACGTGATGCGACTGCGTCGAGAATTGTTTCACCCGCGACGCGTCGAGCACGCTCATCTCGAGATGGTCCGCCCCGAGCACGTCGATTTGCTCGAGGTCGTTGCGACCCCAACACGAAAGTTTGCGATCGGTGCGGAGGACACAGGTGTGTTCCTGTCCGGCCTGAATGTCGATCGGTTTCGCTTTGGGTAACGGACCGCCGATCGGGCAATCCTCTCCACAGCCGACGAACGGAAAACAGAGAACCATCACCAGCCCGCTGCCAACGACTCGCACTAAAGACATGGGTCTGCACTGCCTTTCAAGAAGAGCTATTTTTTACGGGCTCACGCCCGATTTTTGCGCTTTCAGCGATGAATCGCTGCAGCCAAAACGGCCCGCACTCGTCCGGCGTGCGGACTCGCGGGATGCGCCGTGAGAAAGTTTCGAGCAGCCGCCGCCGCAGCGTCGTGATTCCCGCGTTTTTGCAGAAGCTCGATGCGCAGCACTTCCGCTTCCGGCGCCAGCATCCCCGAAGAGAAATTTTGCTCGTGTTCGCGCAGCGCTCGCTCGGCCTCGGCCGAGTCTCCCCCGCGAAGCGCACGGCGCGCGCTGTCGATCAACTTGATCTCCGACGCCAACGCTTCCGTTTCGGGGCTCGCGGGCGGCGGGCTCGGAACGGCTGACGGCGCTTGCGCGACCGAATTCGATTTCGACGGATCGGCTTCGACGCGACGCGCTCGAACGCGAGCCGCCGCCCCCGCTCGAGCGTCCTCTGCCACTGGGGTCGGAACACTGTCGGCCGGAGGAGCGTCGAATGACTCCAACGCAGTTTTCGACGCGCCAGCCGGCGTTGTCGTAGACCGACTTGCAGCGACGACTCTGCTCTCGCTCACGCGAATTGCCGCCTTCAAACTGGCCGCAGGGGCGTTCGAACGCGCGAGATATGCACCGCCACCAACGATCACGGCCGCGCTGATCACGCCCACGGCAATTTTGGATGCGAGCGCAGCGACGCCGACTTTGGAAACGGCGGTCGCAGCACCGCCCACGACGGCGCCTCCCGCCGCGGCGTTCCCAGCGGCTCCCGCACTGGCGCCCGTGAGACCGACCCCGGACGCAGCAACACCGGGTAGCGCGACACTGACGCCAGCGGCAACTCCCGCCCAGATGCGTTTGTGCGAGTGCTCGGAGACCGACTCTCCCTGACCGCATTCGAGGAGTTCGCGTTCCAGTCCTTCCGGCTTCATGTCCACGAGGCGTCTGGGCGAGCTCATTGTGCACCTCGCAGGGATAACTCGAGCTCGGCCACTCGGGTCTTGAACTCTGCGCGACCGCGCCGCAAACGCGAGGCCGCAGTGCCGAGCGGAATACCGAGCAACTTGGCGATTTCAGGGACCGTCAGTGACACGAATTCGTACAAGACGAACACTACACGCACGCTTTCTTCGATACGATCGAGCACTTGGTCGAGCAACTTGCTGGCACGCCGCCGCTCGGTCATCTCATCGGGAAGCGGCTCCTGATCCATCACTCCCCCGAGGAGGGCGGCAGCTCCACTGACTTCGCGCTTGCGCGTCAGACTGCGGCGCATTTCCGATGCGACGCGTGCAGCGGTGCTGAGCAGAAACGAACGTTCGCTGCCCGGCTCCACATCGTCCAGGCGCCTCGACAAGACGATGAACACGTGCTGCGCCGCGTCGTCCGCCAGCGCTTCGGGTACACCGAGCCGCCGTAACATGCGCCAGACGAGATCGAGATTCTGCTCGAACGCTTGGCGAATGCGCAGGTTCTTATCTGCGCTGGGGTCGCGAGATACGGGAGGTTCCGAGGACAACCCGCGTCGGACGGTCATCGCGGTCGGCGCTTGCGGCATGGCCGACTGCGGCTCGGCATGCGCACGCTTCCTAGGGAGGGCAAACATCGCCTTGACGAAGCACTATGGCCGCAGGCACCTCGTTCGATCACGGTAGGAGGATTCCCAGAGACAAACCAGCGTGGACGTCGACGAACGGGACGTCGTGAACGGTAGTGGAAGGCCTCAGAAAGTAACGATTCCGCACGAGCGGAAACCCGACGCCGAGCTCCGCGTCCACCGCGAGCCAATTCAGGGACCGCATTCGAAGTCGAAGCAGAGTCCCAAGCGCAATCCACGGGTGAGTGAATGTATCGGGATTCGGAGTAGAAACGCCCGAGACCCGCAGCACGCCCCCGTCGACACCGACACACGGTACGAGGGCGGCCGCGTCGACTAGACGCAGCCCCCAGGGGCACGCATCCAAATGCGCGTCAGTCCAAGCGATTTTGCCGCCACCACCGGTGATACGGACCGTCTGCGCTGCGTGTTGAACGCTCAGCCGCGCAGAAGGAACCCCCGTGCGCGCCTCAATCGTTGCATATGCGCCGAACGCGAACAGCGCCTCTGGAGCCACCGCGCTCCGGACGGACGTCTGCGCGCCAAAACCCCACCTCCAGCGGGTTCGCGGTGGCGCAGGGTGAGGTGCCGAGGCGCGGCGCAGCTGCGCGGCCGGCGCGGGTTCGGGTGTGCGGCTCGCCGCAGGTGGCGCTTGGGGCACGGGTACGAGCGACGCCTCGGGATCGATGGCAAGCGCCACGATCAACGCGAGTGCAGCAATCACGTTCGCACAGCTCGCCCCGACTACGGTGCGCTCCGATGCGGCGCCATCCGGATTCTGCCTGCGAAGCCGCCCCGTCACCTGCCCCGATTCATCGATGAGCACGACATCGAAAACCAGAGCGGGCTCGTCTGGACGGGCTTCTCGCATGCGCTGTGTGCGCGCTCGAACCTCCGCCAGGAACGCGGATCGGTCGGCACACGAATCGCCGGCCTGATACTCCAGACGAATTGGCTCTACGCGCAACTCCGGGGCGCGCGGCTGCGCGAACACGAGCGCCACGCCGCTCGCCAGGATCCCTACGACGTGAGCCACCCACGCGAACTCTACAGCGAGTTCAGAACAAAGTAATCACGACCGCTCGTTCAGAATGGTTTGACCCAAGCGACGGCATTCGATTTCACGGGGTGGTTAGCAGCAAAAAAAAACCGGCGCGCAGAGCGACGGGGCCGAGCCCATCCCAGCGAAAGATGGGCCGGCAGGGCAGGATCATAAGCTCCAGTATCGGATGTCTTTACGTACTGCCTGCGGATCGATGACTGACTTGATGTCCATCAGAATGCCGCCAGAACGCAGCGGAGCAAGCAACTCGGTCGCGGGTTTCTCGCGCAACTGGTCATGAGGCACGGCGTAAATCAGCACGTCCAGCGCCGTCAACTCCGACCAGGGCACGACGCGAATTTCGTACTCGCGTGCCGCTTCTTCGGCGTTGACCAGCGGATCGTGAATGAGCGGGTCGATACCGAACTCACGGAGCTCGCTCACGATGTCGATCACCTTCGTGTTGCGAAGATCCGTGACATTGGGTTTGAACGTGAAGCCCAGAATTCCAACACGGGCGCTTCGCACCGGGATGTCTGCTCGCGCCAGCACCTTGATCAAGGACTGCGCGATGAAGGCTCCCATCCCCTCATTGATGCGCCGACCGGCGAGGATGACCTGCGGATGGTAGCCCACCGATTCCGCGAGTGTCGTCAGGTAGTACGGATCGACACCGATGCAATGACCGCCCACGAGGCCGGGTTCGAAGCGCAAGAAGTTCCATTTCGTGCTCGCTG
>DATHEN010000604.1:0-5139 GCA_035318565.1 Polyangiaceae bacterium | reverse complement strand
GCTCGGCTCGGACGAGCACCAGCTATCCAAGATTGATGCCGGCCCGAGCCGCGCGCGCGGACGCCGGATTAGCCGGAATTTGCGACGTAAGCCGCGCTTCGTCGCGGGTTCTCCGCGTATACACCTACGCAGAGAGCCGCGAAGCCCCTGCCACAGGTGCAGCGAACTTCGCGGAAATGCGCGCAAAGTGGTTGAACAACGCGAGCGCGACACGCCGTCCTTCGCAGCCGTTGCGCGAGCGCTCTCAAGCCCCCTCGGGGCCGGGGTAACTTGCGACCAAAGCTTTCTCGGGCCGATCGATGGCGCAGAGCAGGCTCGTCACGAGCTCTCGCCCCTCTTCTCCGAAGTAGAGCGCATCCCCGATGCGGGGCTCGCCCAGGGAGGGCAGAACGGTGCCGTGGGCGTACCGTACCGCCCCGGTCAGGCTGCGGTTCAGAGCCAAATGCGAGCCGAGCCACTCCCCCGAGCGCCGGTCACGCACCGCAACGCAGGTGCGATCTCGGAAGTGATACTCGGTATTGCGGGTTACGAATCTGCGATGCTTTCGGCGATCGTCGCCCCGGTATTCGATAATCGACATGGGCCGTCCTCCTGTTCGGGGGTACCTGGATGGCAAAGTGTGTCAAAGGCCCACAAAAACCGGCAACTTCTCGTCGAGCTGGCTTGCTGAAGTCGTTCCGTAAACGCGCGTGCCCGCGCCCGCGCCGGGAGGCGAAGCCGAGGCCGAGTAAAAGAGAGGTGCCTGCGAAACTTCCTCATTGTGCACCAGAGTTGCATACGATTGTTTGCATCGTGGGTGCGAAGCGCCGTGGTCCAGGCTTGGCGAAGACGCGACGACTGGAACTACTCCAGCGTCGCAGCGTCGAATTCTGGCAGAGCGTCGACTATCGCTGGCGCGAACTGTTCGAAGCCGCCGACGTCATGAGCGAAGGGGCCACGCGTCACGAGCCGGAGGGTCCGGTGTACTACGGCTCGACGAGCGTGCTGCTCACACTCGTCTCGCAGGGCGGCGCGGTGCCCGATGCTCAGGTCGACGAAGTGATCGCGATGATCGGCGGTGACCCGCACGCGCGCGTGCGCGCAGTACGCGTCGCGTGCTTGGAAGCTCAGCTGCGTGCCGCGGGTCCGCTCGGCAAGGTGCGCGCCGAGCTGTTCGTGCGACGCGATCGGCGCGGCGTGCGTGTGGACGTGGAAGTGGAAGCGCGTGTGCTTGCAGACGGACAAGCTGCACCCGGTCCGCGTCGTGCCGTGCCCGCAAGGCCCCGACGCAAGAGCTCGGGCGAGCGCTGAGCGCGCGCGTCCTCTCTGACCAAAGTCCGTCGCACGTCAAGTGTCTTTCGGAGCTCGTGAACGAGTCGCCCCGCCGCACGCGTACGCTTGCACGGTCGACCGGTGCGCGAACGATGACCGCGGCTTTGTCGGGTGTGTGGCGCGCGAGTGGCTAACTCTTGACAGCGCACGCTGTGCGGCAGATTGATGCGAGCTGAATTGGCGACCGTGGGGCAACAGAGCGATATGGGCCGCAAGAAGCGACGCGACGAAAAGATAATTCACGTCGTGTTCGGACCGGGCGGCGGGCGCGTGCAACGCAAGGAAAGCAAGCCCACCGCCAGGAAGTCCGAACACGCCGGTACGAACCGCGAGCCGCTCACCGATCTGTTCACGCGCGGAGAAATTTCTCGCTTGCTCGGCCTGACTCCGGCGAGGCTACGCACCCTCGATCGCGCGGGGGTCGTCACCCCGACCGGGCGCCGCCGCGGGAAGCGCGCGTACACCTTCGGCGACCTGATCGCGCTACGCACGGCGCAGAGTTTGCTCGATCAGCGGGTGCGGCTGCGGGACGTCACGCGCGCTGTCGCCGCTCTGAAACGCACGCTACCCAAAGTCACTCGGCCGCTCGGTGAGCTGCGCATCGTGTCCGACGGTCAGCGCGTGATCGTGCGCTCTCACGACGGCGCCTTCGAGCCTCTCACCGGCCAGATGGTGCTCGACTTCGAAGTCCGCTCGCTGCGTGAAGACGTGGTGCGCGTGCTCCGTCCCTCCGCCGGCCGCGAGCGCGCGCGCACGGCGTACGAGCTGTATCTGCGCGCCAGCCAGCTCGACGAAGATCCCATGACGATGGACGAGGCGGAGTTGCTGTACGCCCGCGCCATCGATCTCGATCCCTGGCTGGCCATCGCGTACACGAACCTCGGGAACATCCGCTTCCGCCGTCACGACGCCGACGGCGCCGAGGAGCTCTATCGCAAAGCGCTGGAAATCGACACGCGCCAGCCCGAAGCCCAGTACAACTTGGGCTACGTCATGCTCGAACGCGGCCAGCCCGAGCAAGCGATTCCGCTCTTCATCGGCGCGATCGGCTCGGACCCGAAGTTCGCGGACGCCTACTTCAACCTGGCGATGGCCTACGAGCAGGTCGGCGAGAGTCAAAAGGCGCGACCGTACTGGAAGAATTACATCGCGCTCGAGCCGACGGGTACCTGGACGGAGATCGCCAAGCGACACCTTTGAGAGCCGCGCGCGGCGCTCAAAGGCGCCGGTGCTTCAAGCTCGGCAAGCGCGTGCGCACTTCTTCGAGGTACGCGCGATCGATCTCGGCAGTGACGAACCCGACTCGGTCCGAACACTCCGCAATGATCGTCCCCCACGGATCCACCACGAGCGCATGCCCGTACGTGGTCCGGCCCCTGGGATGTTTGCCCCACTGCGCGGCGGCGATCACGTAGCTCTGTGATTCGATGGCGCGAGCTCGCAAGAGCGCGTGCCAGTGATCCTTACCGGTGAGCAGCGTGAACGCCGCGGGCACGACCAGCACCTCCGCTCCGCGGCTCACGAGCGCGCGGTACAGCTCGGGGAAGCGCAGATCGTAGCAGATGGACAAGCCGACGCGGAACTCGGCGACGTCGGCGACCACGGGCTCGCTGCCGGGCTCGGTGTCGCGCGATTCGCAGAGCTCGGTGCCGTCCGGAAGTTGCACGTCGAACAGATGAACCTTGCGGTAGTGCGTGACGAGCTCGCCCGTGGCAGCAAAGACGAGGCAAGTGTTGTAGGGCCGCTGCGCGTCCGGGCCGAGCTCGGGAAAGCCGCCCGCGATGATCGCAACCCGCTGCTCGCGGGCGAGCTCGGAAAGCGTCGCCTGGATGGGCGCTCGCAGGTCCCCGCTGCGTTCGGCGACCGAACGCCGTCCGACATCGGCACCGAAGTACGCGAAGTTCTCCGGAAGTACGACGAGCCTCGCGCCCGCGGCGGCCGCACCGGCGACGACATCGCGAATCGCCCGCAGGTTTTGGTCTACGTCCTCTTGGCTGTTCAGTTGTACGGCCGCCACTCGGAGCTTTTGCGAGGTCATGGCCTGCAAACGATACCCCAATCGGCGAGCCAGGCACTCTCGCGGACGGGCCGGACTTCTGCCCCGCTGTAGAGCAGGCTAAACTCGAAATCGACGATGGCCGACAACACGACCGGCGCAATGCAGGAATTCGGCGCAAGCCAGGGGCCGTCCTCGCTGCGCGGGCCCAAGGCCGGCTTCGTGCTGCTCTACGCTGAAAGCTTCTTACAACTGCCCGCAGCCTGGGTGCTCGCTGGTGAATGCACCGTGATCGGCAGAGAAGCCAGCGCGGATCTCAGCTTGCCGGTGCCGGCCGTTTCACGGCGGCATGCCGAGCTCAGCTGGGTCGACGGCGAGTTCGTGCTGCGCGACCTCGGCAGCCGCAATGGCACGCTGCTCGACGGCGCGAGCATCAGCTCGGTGGCGCTCGAGCACGCCAGTGAAATACGCATCGGCGACGCCATCCTGAAGTTCGTGGAAAAGCACGCCGACGGTTACGCCGCGTATCGCATCGACGGCCACATGCTGCAAGGGCAGCGACTCGCCAAGTACCCGACCGAGATCATCGGCGGCTACTCCATGGACCGCGTTGCTGCGGAAGCCGAACGCATCGCGCCCACCGAGCTCAGCGTGATGCTGCTCGGTGAGAGCGGGACCGGCAAAGAAGTCGTTGCGCGCGAGCTGCACCGTCTGAGCGGGCGGCGCGGCGGTTTCCATGCCGTCAATTGCGCCGCGATTCCCGGCGCTCTGATCGAAAGCGAGCTGTTCGGCTACAAGCGCGGCGCGTTCTCGGGTGCCGATCGCGACAAGCACGGCCTGATCCGTGCGGCACACGAGGGAACGCTGTTGCTCGACGAGATCGGCGACATGCCGCTCGAAGCTCAAGCCAAGCTGCTCAGAGTCCTGCAATCCCGCGAAGTATTCCCGCTCGGTGCCACGGTTCCGGAAATCGTGGACGTGCGCATCATCTGCGCGACTCACCGCGATCTGTGGCGGCTACAGCAAGCAGGCAAGTTTCGCGAGGATCTGTTCGCGCGCCTGAACGAGTATCAGCTGCGCTTGATTCCGCTGCGCGAGCGCAAGGAGGACGTCTACGTGCTGGTGCGTGCGTTTCTCGCACGGCAGGGCCGCCCCGAGCTCGAACCGTCGTTCAAGTTCATGACCGGCCTTCTGCACTACGACTGGCCCTACAACGTGCGCGAGCTCGAAGCGTGCATCAAACGCTGTGTCGCGCTCTGCGACGGACCGCGTCTGGACGAGCAGCATCTCCCCGAAGCCGTGCGCGAAGCGGTCGAGGACTACGGCCAACCGCTCGGTGAGCCCCGCGCCGAGCGCAGCAGCTTCGTCCCGAGCCCGAGCGAACGCCCGTCCCAACCCTCGCGCGCCACGCCCAGCGAACCCGAGCTGCGCACCCTGCTAGACCGCCATCAGGGGAACATCGCCGCCGTAGGTCGGGAGTTAGGCAAAGCCAGAATGCAAGTCCACCGCTGGATGAGAAAATACGGAATAGCGATCGAAGAGTACCGGTAGGTCGTGGTCGCGAACGCTGACGGCGCGACTCCTCGAGCCGCAAGCGCGCTATTCACACACCTTGGCCTCTGCAATCCGCAACCCACACGCCTCGTCACGCCCAGCACACTTCCCGTCCACGCACCCCTTCACCAGATAGTGCAAAGGTTTGCCGCCGCAGCCACAGCAATGCTGCTGACAGACCGCGTGAGACGCGCACGGTGCTCCGGCCGGCGCCCCCGCTTGGGTCTGCTCCGGACAATCCGTGCAGGCGCCGCGCACGACCTCTACCTGCGCGGGCC
>DATHEN010000603.1:0-5168 GCA_035318565.1 Polyangiaceae bacterium | reverse complement strand
GCTCGCGGCTTTGTCGCGCAATCCCGCGGGCACCGAAGCACGCGCCGAGGAAGACTCTCTCACGCTCGAAATGAGCATCGACGATCTCTGGAACGTCACCGAAGAGAGCTTCGATCTACTGGTCGCGCTGTTGCGGCAACTGACGCGCGAGATGGCCGAGGTCCAGCGTCGCATGGAAGTATCGGGCACGCTCTTGCGCGACGAGCCGTTGCAGACGCCGTACCCGGAGCGGCCGCTCGATCTGGTACAGCGCCTGGTAGTGCTGAGGCGCGGAGGTCCGTTTCAGAACGCGAGCCTGAACGCCTTGGCCGAGCTCGCCGAACGCGCCGTGGAACTCCGGCTGGATCCTGGTACCGTGCTCTGGCGAGAAGGCGAGAAATCGGAGTTCGGGCTCAACATCGTGCACGGTGTGGTGCGCTGCGAGGGAGACGGCGGCCGTCGACGCTTTCGCATGGGTCCGGGCAGCGCGCTCGGTACGCTGGAAACGATAGGCCAGCTGCCTCGCAGCTACGAAGCCACCACCGAGACGCCGCTGGTCGCCCTGCGCGGCAACATGGAGATCGTGTTCGACACGCTGGAAGACAACGCCGAGCTCGGCCGCGCCTTTTTGGGCTTTCTGGCCGGTGCGCTCGACAAACTCTACGAGCGCAGCGCTTCAGCGCATCACGACAGGTAGCTGACGCGCGGAATGTTCCGAAGCCGGAGGCGGCGGCGCGAGGGGGGCAGTCAGCGCGAGCTCGTCGAATTCGAGTTCGCGCGCAGCGCCGGCAACCCCGGAACGAAAGCGCGACTTGCCTCCCTGAATCTTGTGCCGCACGAGTTGGTTCTGCATGAAGTTGAGCGGCCAATAGCCCAGCGTCTGAATCCAGCTCGACGAGCGCAGCACGGTCCAGCGGCGGAGCATGGCCGAAGGTGAGTAAAAACGTTGCCACGCCCTCACCCAACCTTCGTGCAGTCGCTCGCGAGTCATGCGTGACGGGACGAAATAGGGCGATCCGGAGTCGTGATTCTTCGCCAGCCACCAGCGCTCGTTGGTGAGGCGACCTTCGGCCAACAGGCGCTTGTAGAGTTTCGTGCCGGGATACGGAGTCAAAATCGCAAACAGCGCCATCGTCAAGCGCATGTCGATGCCGAACTCGACCGTGCGATCGAACACTTCCGGATCGTCGGTGTCGAAGCCGAACACGAAGCTGCCCCACGTGGAGATGCCGTGCTCGTGCAGCATCTGGATGACTTCGCGATACTCCGCAGGGCGATTCTGGCGCTTGCCGGTGTGACGAACCGTGGCTTCATCGATGCTCTCGAAACCGATGAACAGGGCTTTGCAGCCACTTTTCGCCATGAGCTGGACGTTTTCCAGGCGTTTGACCGCGGCCAGCGAACATTGCCCGATCCAGTGCTTGTCGAGATCGGCGAGGCGCAAGAAGAGCTCTTCCGAGTATCTGCGGTGGATCATCACGTTGTCGTCGGCGAACATGACGAGCTTGCCGAGGGTCTCGAGCTCGGACAGCACGTCCGCCACGGGACGAAAGCGCATGGTGCTGCCGTTCGCGGTCGAAACGCTGCAGAACTCGCACGGATACGGGCAGCCGCGCATGGTCTGCACGACCTTGAACGGAATATACTTTTTGGACGTGAACAGATCGCGACGCGGGTGGGGTTTGCCGGCCAAGCTCGGTAGGGGCCCGCGATAAATGGGGCGGAGCTGCCCGCGTTTGAAGTCAGAAAGCAGCTCCGGCCACAGATCTTCCGCCTCGCTGACGACGACGGCGTCCGCGAAATTTCTCGCTTCTTCGGGCACCGCGGTGGCATGAATACCGCCGAGCACGACCTTTACTCCGCGGCGCCGGTAGGCGGCGGCGATCTGGTAACTCCGGCGCGCCGTCTTGCTATCGACGCTGATTCCCACCAAATCCACGTCCTTCACGTCTCGTTCCAGATCGAACGGGCGCACGACGTCATCGGTGTAGATGACCTCGTCCTCCGGGGGTGTGAGTGCCGCCAGCACACCGAGCCCGAGACGCGGCAGATAAGCCGAGTCTTCGCTGGCCGTGGCGATCAGCTCGATCTGCATGGGCTGAGACTACTTCTGTTGCGAGAGATTTGAAATTCATGCCTGAAATGCCTGATCTTGAGCAGCCTTTCCCGGAGGCTTTCACCTTCCACCTGGCGACGCAGGCAGTGGGCAAGCAAACCCGCGCCGGGCCCGCCGGTTTGTTCGTGTGGCCGTATGGCTGCTCAGGCAGATCGTGATCTGCTCCTGCCAAGGACTGTCGCGGTAGTGTCAACCTCGAATCGTGCGTAGTTCATTGCCTCTTTTCATTCTGAGCCAAACGGGCAAGACTTTCCGCGGATGCCCATGGTGCAAGCGCCGCTCGCAGGCCGCTATCGTTTCTCGAGGCGCGTTCAGGCGGGCACTCGAACTATCGCTTGGCTTGCGATCGACGAGCAAACCGGTCGAGAGGTCGTCGCTTCGCCCCTCACCGGTCCGCGCTTCGCCGGCCTGCTGCGCGCGCTCGGTGTCCAGCATGCGCACCTGACGAGCATCGTCGATCTGATCAAGGATCCGGATCCAGCGACGCTCCCCGTCACGGATTCCACGAGCAAGGTCGCGGGCGTGGGCCTTGCAACGTACCTGCCGGGTCGCACCCTGCACGAGGAGCTCAAGAGCGGCGCGCTCGATCCGCCGGATGCCGTCGCGCTCGTGGCGCGAGTCGCCGCCGCGCTCACCGAGCTCCACCGCGCGGGAGCGGTGCACGGCGCCGTCTCCCCGCGCAGCATCATCATTGCTCCAGCCGTGGAGCATCCTTCACCGATCTTGACGCAACTGCTCGCGCCGACCAGCGGCGCGTACTCTGCGCCCGAGCGCTTGCGCGGCCACGGCCCCAGTGCTGAAGACGACGTCTGGGCGCTGTACGCCACGCTGCACGCCAGCCTCGTCGCCGGCGTGCCGTTTTCCGGCACGACGCGCGAAGCCTTGGTCGAGCAGATGGTGGCGGGCAGCCTGCGCCAACTCTCGGAGTTCGGCGTGGAGGACGCCACGCTGCAAGAGCTGCTCGCCCACGGCATGACGGCGCAGCGCATGCAGCGGCAGAGCGACATCAAACAACTGCATGAGCAGTTGCTGGAGTGGCTGCACACGAACGGCCATGAAGAACGCGATTCGGTGGTGTCGGCGCGCGAAGAACCTGCCGTAACCCACACCGAGCCTCCGGTGCCGGTCTACGAGGATGACGATCAGACGCGCGTATTCGTGCGCGGCAGCATCGATTTCCCGAGCGGCCTGCTCTCGGAAACCTCGGTCCCCCCACCCAGCAGCCCGACGACGAGCAACGAGGACGCCGCACACGCCAACTCCGAGAGCGCTCCGCAGAGCAGCCCGACCAACGCCGCCGAGAGCGCACCGAAAAGCAGTCCCAAAGTCAGCAGTCCGAAGAGCAGCCCATCACCGTTCGATATATTCGCCGTCCCCGCGGACTCGAGCGCCGTCAAGGCGCTGCTGCAGGGATTGCCCGACGCCACGGCCGGCAACACCTTTCCTCAGAGAAAGCCGCGCCCCCGGCTGCACAGCATGATCCTGGATCCTTTCACGGACAACGCCTTCAGCGATCCGATCGGAGAGAAGCCAGCAGAGTCTTCGCAGCAAGCAGCGCTCAGCTTGAGCGAAGCCATTCTGCGAGCGAACGCCAGCGAATCGACCGCTGATTCAGAGATCCCTGCCGGGCCTCCGAGCACGGCCCCATCGCAGGCACCCAAAGCGCAGCCGCAGGCGAAACCCGATCGCGAAGCCATAGTGCGTTTGGTGCTGCTCGCGATTGTCGTCGCTGCAGCCGTCAGCACGTGCATGACGCTCACACGCTAGGGTTTCCCACTCGTAAACGTGCCCCGTCATCACGACGCTTCGAGGCGCGCGCGCCGGCGGCGCCACAGGGCACTGGCCACCACCAGCACCACTGATGCGACGGTCAGTGCCAGGATGTTGCCCTCGATGAAGTCGAGCACACCACGGATGCCCTGCTCGTAGCGGCGTCCGAACAGGCGCACGAGCGTCAGCGTGCACAGCGTGCCGGCGACGTCGAGGGTGACGAACAGCCACGGCGGCACGCGCGCCGCGCCAGCGAGCAAACACACGATCCCCTCGGGTGCGACGAACAGAATCAGGAGCCCGGCTCGCGCAAATGCGCGCTCCACGAGACGCAGGATTCGCCCCGCTCTCGCGGACTTGCGCTCCAGCCACGCGAGCGCAGCAGGGCCGTACCAAAGGCCGAGCAAGTAGTGGAACGGATCGGGCCCGAGCAGTCGCAAACCAGCCACTGCGAAGAACGTTGCCGCGTCCACTTGATTCGAAGCCAACACCAGATGCCGCAGCACCGGGTTCAGCGCGATCAGCAGGAGCGGATTGGAGACGACCAGCGTGGGGGCAAACGCAGTGCCCAGCATGGCGGCCACGAAGAACGTGCCGAGAGCCGCGATCAGCAGCCGCAGACGCGGTTGGCGCTGCTCGGAGGATGGGCGTGGGCGCAAGCGGGTCAACGTTGGCAGACCGGACGGAGGAGCCGCGCAACAGTGCACGGCGTCCGTCACTAGGCGGCGAGGTCGGAGGACATGCCAGTCGTAACCACCTGCCACGAGCGCCGCAAAATTCATGGACTTGGCGCGCCGCGCTGGGTGGCGTTCGCGGGCGCCTAGCCGATCGATGCCGCGCGCGAGCTGTGCTATCGTCGAGGGTGCCCTGCTAGCCAGTACTCTGCATGGTCCGGATGTCCCCCCAATCGTGCTCGGTTCTGTCTGCTGGCCACCTCCCATCCGGGGGGGTGGCGTTCGAAAGAGACGTTGGCGCCGAGCGTTCGTTCGAAGGTGTGACTGACGGCGTAGAGTCCGGGATGAAGAAGAGATGAGCACTCGACTGTACGTAGGCAACCTGGCCTACTCGACCATGGATCACACGCTCAGAGACGCGTTTGCACAGCACGGCGAGATCGTTTCGGCGACCGTCATCATCGACCGCATGAGTGGTCAATCGCGAGGCTTCGGATTCGTAGAGTTCGCCAACGAAAACGAAGGGCTCGCGGCAGCTGAGGCGATGAACGGAGCGATGCTGGATGGTCGTCCGATCCGCGTGAACCCAGCGCGTGAGCGACAGGGCGGCGGTGGCGGTGGGGGCGGCG
>DATHEN010000602.1:0-7197 GCA_035318565.1 Polyangiaceae bacterium | reverse complement strand
CTCGGCCGAAAGAGCGCGCGCGTATCAGCCCGCTGCGCCGCCGCCGCCCGCGACGCCGCCCGTGCCGGCCGAGCCTGCCGCGCCACCGCCGCCGCCCGTCCCAGCCGCGCCGCCAGTGCCGGCTCCTGAGCAGCGCTTCGTGTCGAAGCGACACTTCTTCGTACAGCTCAGAGTGCCACCGGGGCGGCTACCCATGGTGGCGGACGCGCACGTCTCGCCATTCAGGTTCCTCTTGTCGCACTGCTCATCGCGATCGATGCGACTGTTCCCGCAACGCTTACCCCGTGACGAAGCCTCGTCGTCGCCGGTTATGTCATCCACCGCGCCGCACGCGCCTAGCAGAGATAGACCGAGTAATACCGACAAGCCTGCAGCAAAAACTTTCATGGGTTGCTCCTTTTCGGCGGACGCCAAATCCAGATCTCTTCGACTCTGCTTTCGGAGGAACGCAGGAGCCGCTCACACCACGCGACCCTACCACCACCTACTCTGTCGATTGCCACCAAAAAGCACACGAACGTTCTTTCGAATGAGCCAAATTACCGTGAGATTCAAGCGTTCAAGGGCGAGCGGACCGCAGCGGTCCCAGGGCGGACCGCCGAGCCGACTGCACTGAAAAGTTCTCGTTGTGGTAGCAGCGAGCGCACTGGTCCATTGAGCCGCGAACCTCGTCTGCCGTCGCGATCCTTCATGCTCGTACGAAGCGTTCCGCTCAAAGCGACGCTGCTCTTCATGCTGGCGGTCGCGGTGGCGCTCGCCGGCATCTTTCTCGCGCGTGTGGGCAGCCTCTCTGCGCCGCTCGCAGGCGTCGGTGACATCGGTATTTGGGATTACGTCGGTTACTACGTTGCCGAGCACGTGACATTTGCGCCTTGGCCGCGCTTGTCGCTCGTCAACGACTCTGCGCTCTACCCGTATGGGACGAGTCAGGTGTTCCAGCCTTGGGGGTTCGAGCGCGACTTGTGGTTCGCCCTTTGGTTTCGTCTGATCGGCGTGGGGCCGTGGCTCGCAGTCTACTATTTGCTCAGCCTGGCGGTGACCGCGCTCGGCGCCTATGCGCTGCTCGCGCCCGACTACGGAGCGCTGCGTGCGGGCTTGGCCGGTCTCTTGCTCGCGTTCTTCGACTTCTATGCAGTCTTGAAGTTCCCCGGGCATCTACACATCTGCATCTGTCACTGGACGATGCTGAGCGTGATCGTGGATTTCTTGATCGTCGACCGCGCCGTCTCGAAGCGTCACGTGCCGCTTCGGCTCATGCTGTTGCGCCTGGCTCTGGTGCCCTTGTCGCTTGCTCAAGATCTCGCGTACGTCGCGGGGCTCGCGCTGACGTCCCTGCTTTTCTCGTCGCTGTTCAGCGCAGGGCTGTATGCGGTCCGCCGCCTGCGCGGCGCGGGCGGAGCGAGCGGCCAGATGGCCCTCTGGCGCGAGGAGCTCCGGCGAGAGCGGGGTCAGGTCATTGCGCTGCTTGCGGGCGGGCTGCTCGCCTGCTGGCTGTACGTGCCGCTCGTGGCGCAGGTTGCGCTCGAGGCGCGCAGTTTCGATTTTTCCAAGCTGCAGACGGGCTTCTGGTACGCGAGCCCACTGCGCCTGTTCATCCCGTATCTGGCGCCGTTCAATCCTTTCAGCCCGGACTGGGCGACCCGCTTACACGATTCGCCGGAGGGGCTCGGAGCTGGGAGTCCAGGTTGGACGCTGCTGCTGCTGGGCGCGCTCGGAGTCTGGCACGGGCGGGGGAGGTTGCGAGCATACGCGCCGCTGACCGCGCTGGTCCTCCTGTGTGTGTTCTCTCTGCCGTCGTTGCCGCTGCACGCGTGCTTGCCGTGGTTCGCGTTCAGCAGGGCGCCGAGCCGCTTCACCATCATTTATCCGGTGTTGTTCGTGCTCTTGGCGCTCAACGTGCGCTTTCTCGGCAAGAGTGTCGTGCCACGCTATCTCGCGGGTCTGCTAGTGGGAGTCGTGGCGTCATTGGAAGCGTTCACCGTGTACTCGCTGCCGCGCGAAGCGACGCATGCGTACGGAAAGCCGGTCCTCGAGTACATGGAGTACGTGCGAGCGCAGCCTGGCGTGGCCATCCTGGACTTTCCCTTTTGCGTTACGGGCGGCAACGGTATCGGCGGGGCCAGCGGCCTGTGCCCGTACTACGAGGACACGGCGACCGCATTTGCGCTCAGCGTGCTGCATCGCAAAAAAGTGATCGGACAGTACTTTGGACGGCTCCATCCAAGCCAGGTCAACCCATTGCTGGAAGACGGCTGGGATCGTTTGCTCGCTCCCGAGCCCGGATCGGATCCAGCTGGCGCGCACGTGCAATGCTTTTCGGAAGAGCAGTGGAGGTTTTTCGACCAGTTCGTACGAGCGCACGATTTCGCCGGCATTCAATTGCACGAAAAACTCGTGTCCGAGCCGTGCGCACGGCAATTTTACGAGCGTCTGGGCGAGCCGACCGCGCGCAGCGAAGTCCCGGGCTTCGGCGTGCTCGCATTCATTCCCACGCATGCTCGCAGCGAGCGTGAGCTTCATGACTAGCCGCGGCTATCGCTCGTGCTTGGCGCTGCTCGTAGCGCTCGCGCCGGCGCGAGCGAGCGCAGCGGAGACGCACACGGCTCGTGACGTGCACTTGACGTGGTCCGCGCCCGACACATGCCCGCACGTTCGCGAGGTCACGGAACGCATGGAGCGTTTACTCTCGCGATCGGCCGGGCCGCGCACGCAGCTCTACGCCGATGGCAGCGTGCGCAGCGATCCTCACGGCTATCGACTCGAGATGCGCATCGGGCAAGGCGAGCGCCCAGCGCTGAGGAGCATGCGCGCAACGTCATGCCGCGAGCTATCCGACGCTGCCGCGCTGATCTTGGCCCTGCTCGTCGACCCGCAACTCCAGATCGAAGAGGAGCCCCGCGTTCCTTCACCGGTCTCCACCCCGCGGCCTGCTCCCGCGCGCAGCACGAGCGCGGAGCGAGTCTCGCCGCAGGAGTCCGGCACTTCCTGGGGCGCGGCGGGCGGCCCCGTGCTGGCCTGGGGCGCGCTGCCGGGTGCGGCACCCGGGCTCACCGCCGCGGGCTTTGCAGAGGTCGGACGGATACGGCTCGAGCTCGGGGCGCTCTGGCTACCGTACGCCAAGCGCGTGGTGCAGGACTCCGACCCGGAGCCGCCCAAGGGCGGAAAGCTCAGTCTGATCGCGGGCGCAGCGCGAGCTTGCTACCTGCTCGGGGTAGCGCCGGAGCTCGGTGCATGCGCCGGCGGAGAGCTCGGCGTGCTCGGTGCCAAGGGCTTTGGAACCGAGCAGGATCGGCGGCGTTCGGTGCTCTGGGCTGCTCTCGGGCCGGGCCTTGCTGCGGCGCTGCCGCTGGGGCAAGCCGCGTCGCTCGCGCTGGGCGCTGACTTGCTGTTCGCCCTGAATCGGCCCAGGTTCGAGCTGGACAATGTGGGCCTGGTGCACAGACCGGCGCCCGTTGGTCTCCGGCTCAAGGCTGGTGTGCTGCTGCATTTTCGATGACGGATCGCGGAAGGCTCGGGAACCAGTTGAGCGTGAGGTTCGCTCCCGTCCGCCGGCTTCGCGCGAAGCCGGAATCGGGAACGGTGCCTTCGTCCTTCAGCGCCCTGTACGACGAGCATTTCGACTTCGTATGGCGCAGCCTGCGCCGGCTGGGTGTGCCGGAGGCGGCGCTGGACGACGCGGCGCAAGAAGTCTTCTTGGTGGTCCATCGCCGTCTCTCCGAGTTCGAAGGACGCTCGTCGCTCAAGACCTGGCTGTTCGGTATCGCCTTCAACGTGGCGCAGCATTTCGTCCGCGCCAACGCGAGGCGCGGCACCGATAGGATTTTGGATTTACCCGTGCCGGACGTCGCCACGCCACAGGAAGAGCTGTTGCAAGCAGAGGCAGTGCGGCTCTTGTATCGCGTGCTCGACGAGCTTCACCCGGACAAGCGCAGTGTGTTCGTGATGGCAGAATTGGAGCACATGACGGCCCCCGAAATCGTCGAAGCCACGGGGCTGCCGCTCAACACCGTGTACTCACGCTTGCGCCTCGCGCGCCGTGATTTCGAGGCAGCGCTCAAACGGCACAAGGCACGCGACGATTGGAGGTCAGGGTGAGCGAGCTCGGGCGCGAAGCCAAGGAGCTGATCGATCGCGTGGGTGATCGCGACGGCCCGTCCCGCCGCGATCGAGAGCGGGTGCGGCATCTCGTTTCGGCCAGTTTGGCCGCGGCTTCGACGGCAGCTACTAGCGCGTCACTCGCTGCTGGGGCGGCTGGCTCCGTGGGCGCCACGCTCGCGAAGTCTGCGGGGCTCTCTCAGATCGCCCTGTGGATCTGCGTCGGGGGAGTGGTGGGAGCCGCGGTCTCCGCGCCGGTGCTTTTGAGTGATGCCCCGTCGAGCAGTATCCCCTCGGCCCGGGCCGTTGCGTCGCCGAAGCGCGTGCGAGCACCATCGAGGAAGCAACCTGAAACCACGCTCCCGAGCGCGCCACTGCTCGAGGCGGACGCCGGTACAGCCGAGGCGGTGGCTGCTCGGCCCGCGCCCGCGCCCAAGCTTCCGGCGGCCGCTCCGGCCGAATCCGCCAACACAGCTGCTTTTCCGGCGCCGCCGCCCGCGGCCACGTCCGAAGGCGGCCTGCGAGGGGAGACGCGCCTGCTCGAGCAAGCGCAGCGCGCGCGCGCCGCGGGCCGCGCCGACCGTGCGCTGCAAATTTTGACCAGCTATGCCGCGCGCTTTCCCGGGGGCGTGCTGCGCAGTGAAAGTCTGGTCATGCAGGTGTTGTGCCTGTGCGAGCTGGGCCGGCACACCGAGGCTCAGGCCTTGGCGGAGCAGCTGCTAAAGCTACATCCCGAATCGCCTCTCGTTCAGCGCCTGTCGCGGAGCTGTGTCCAGCTGCCGTCCGGTTGATTTCGTGACGGCTCGCGGGGCGTGCGGGAACAAATGCCTACGAGTCCGATCCTTCTGGAGGGTAAACCATGATTCCTCGCTTTTCTCGCTGGGCAGCGCTCGGCGTAGTCGCAGTGGCTCCCGCGCTGTTCGGTGCTGATGGTAACGGCTGTAACGGCCAGGTCCCGATCGGGGGAGATCCTCGCGGGGGTGCCGGGGGCAAGCCGGGCGCGCAGTGTAAGGCAGACTGGGATTGTCCCGTGACTGCGGTTTGCCGGTTGTGTCCGGATGGATCGTGCGCGAACCCAAACGTGCACTGCGTAGAGGGAACGTGTTCGGCTCCGAACTACACGTGTGGCGGAGCGACACCAGATGCCGGTGCGCAATGTCGCTCGGACACCGATTGTCCCGTGATCTTGTTGTGTAAGCTGTGTCCGGACGGCTCGTGTGCCGATCCGAACGTGCACTGTGTCAATGGTGCGTGCTCGGCTCCGAATTACACGTGCAACAATTCGACGCCGTGCAGGTCGACCCAAGACTGCAACAGCGGTGAGCGCTGTACCGTCGAGGACGGTGCGTGCAACCCGCCTCCCGGCTGCAAGCCGGGCGACGCATGCCCTGCGATTTGTTACGGCGTGTGCGAGGCCGCTTGTGCAGCCCAGGACGCGACGGGCGTCGGCGCGTGCGACATGTTCCTCGGCTACAAGTGGGATGGCAAGGCGTGCACGCCGACGAGCGGCTGCAGCTGCAGCGGCGCCGATTGCGGCAGCCTGTACCGTGACGAGACGACGTGTCTCGCGGCCCACCGTGGCTGCACCGGACCGGGCCCCGGCTGCCAGACGCAGCAGGGCGCAATCCAAGAGCTGCTCGAAAAGAGCTCGAGCTGTAGATCCGACGCGGAGTGCACGACAGTCGGTGTTTCGTGTCTACCCGGCGGCTTCTGCGGAGCACACTACGTGAACAACTCGATCGATCGCGTGACGCTCGATCGGCTTTCGCGCGATTTGAACCAGTGCACGAACGGCGATCCGAATCGCGGCTGTCCGGTGTGCGCGGCGCTGCCGCCTCCCGCCGCGTGCGTGAACGGCAAGTGCGGAGCGAAGCCAGCAACGCCCTGACCGTTTTCGACCGGTTTCTGTCCGTCCGGACCCTTGTTGGCATGGACGCGTAGAGCGTATCTACGCGTCCATGTTGGACGTGCGTTCGCTCGGGATGGGGCTGCTTGCGTCGAGCACTCTGGCTTTGGCGGCTCCGGTATGGCCGGGGAGCTGCAACGGAGGAATCGGTGGTACGGGCGGGGTAGGGGGAGCCGTTTGCGGCAACGGGCGCATCGACGGGGACGAGTATTGTGACGGTGCCGACCTACGCTCCTGGACGTGTCGCGACGCAGGCGCTGAATTCGTAGGCGGAACGCTCAAGTGCGACGCTGCATGCCAGTTCGATACTTCTGAATGCAAGCTGCCCGTGTGTGGAGACGGCAAGGTCGAAGCGCTCGAAGTCTGTGACGGAACGAACTTCGCTGGTGTCAGTACGTCGTGCACGAGTCACTCGCCGCAGACCTACGCCGGGGGCACGATCCGCTGCGATCCTCAGAGTTGCACGTACGATTTTTCGTCGTGCAGCTTGCCCGCCTGTGGCAATGGCGTCATCGAACCGGGTGAATACTGTGACGGCGCGGACATCAGCTTCTACCCCACCTGCGCGGCCTACGACCCCGAGCGCTACGCTCCGGGAGGGACGATAAAATGCCTCAGCGACTGCAGCATCGATACCTCCGGCTGCAAGCTGCCGGTGTGCGGAGACGGCAAAGTCGAGGCCGATGAAGATTGCGAGGGTGCGAACCTCGGGCGCTTCCGCAGCTGCACCGACGTTCACGCGGGATATCTCCGAGGTGAGCTGCGCTGCGGTGCAGATTGCAAATACGACACCTCGAGCTGTGAGACCGCTGTCTGCGGTGATGGCAAAGTCGAATACCCGGAACCCTGTGATGGCACGAACTTCGCGGGAAAGACCTGCGCGGGTCAGTCTTACGCGCTGTCGATTCTCGGCGTGCCCACGAACTATAAGTCCGGAAATCTCAAATGCGATCGCTGCTCGCGGCTCGACACTTCCGAGTGTGTTCCGTGGCCGGGTTGCTACATATCCAGCGCCCGCTTCGCAACGTACCCGTACTGCATTTGAGCCGGGCGTGGCCGTTTTGGACTTGGCGCTGGCCTCGCTGGCCCTATGGGAGCGGGGGGCAGGCTCAAATGCGGCAGTGGTTGCGAGTTCGATCATTCGGAGTGCAAGCTGCCGGTGTGCGGGGACGGCCGTATCGAAGGCTACGAGTCCT
>DATHEN010000601.1:0-6764 GCA_035318565.1 Polyangiaceae bacterium | reverse complement strand
GCGAGAAACGGCGGAGTTCCGATGATATCGGGTGCGACGCCAATCGTGCAGAGCGAACCGAAGTCCATCAATTTTGCGTGACCGTCGGCGGTTCGATGAATATTGCGTGGAGTGACGTCGCGGTGGATCAGACGGCGCGAGTGCACGATAGCGAGCGCCGAGGCCACGTCGCGCAGCACGCTGCACGCTTCTCGCCACGGGAGCGGCGCGAGGCTACGCACGCTCGCGCCCGACAAGAGTTCCATCAGGTAGTACGGCACAGCGCCGTCGAGCGCGTAGTCGTAGACGCGCACGATGCGCGGGTGTGCCAGCTGGGCCAGCGCGCTGTATTCTCGTTGGAAGAGCGACTGGGCCTGGGAAGCGGGCTCCTTCGACTCGAGCCGTTTCAGCGCGTAGCGTGTGCCGCTCGTCTCCTCGAGCACCTCGTAAACCGCCGCCATCCCGCCGCGCCCGAGCAATCGCTCGACACGGTACCGATTCGAAATTCGTGCTCCTGGAGTGAGGTCAGCGGCGGCGGCCATGGAAGGTCGTTTCCCCCGCGATCCTTCTACGGCAGTGGCCGTCTGGACTCGGGGTACTGCTTCGAGCTCAACGCATTTTATCGCTGCGCGCCAGGACCGCCAATCGGCGACGCGGGTACGCTCTGGTGGCAGAGGGTGCGCGCCGCAGCACAGCACGGTTTCATTGCGAACAACCGGCCAGCGCGCGGCGCGCGCGTGCTGCAGACGCGACGAACCCCGCCTGTTCGCTGTGAGCAATCGCGCGTTCGAAAAATACGCAGGCCTCGCTCGGTCTAGCGAGTGCCTGCGCGATTCTACCGAGCAACTCGCAGATGGAACCCTCGCAATAGAACGAGACATGCATGGCAAATTGCTCCGGATAGGGAGCCAAGAGCGCCTGCAGCGCCTCTGCATGAGCGCGCGCATCGAGCATCACGGCAGCGCTCGCCAGAGCGCCGAGTGTTCCGAGGTAGTCGCGATCGCACGGCAGTTTGCAAAGATGGTCCGGCGGCACGCGCTCGAGCGCGCTCTCCGCCTGGGCGTGCAAACCTGCGGCAGCCAGCGCGCGAACTTTGACCGACCAGATGGCCGGAGGGTCGTCGGGGTCGAACGCCAGCGCCGGCAAGAGGGAGCTCGCGCTCGCCGGCGCGGAGAGCAGCACGCAGCGATCGAAAGCGCAGAATGGAGCCGCGCCGATGATCCGTTCGTGTTCGGCGCGCGCATGCAGCGCGCTGAGCGCCGCTTCGATGCCCGCGCTTTCACCCGAGTTCACCCGAAACAAGAGCCGGAAGCGTTCGACGTGCCAGAGCAGCTCGCGCCCGCCTATATAACGGCAACGCGCTTCGCTGCGCTCGAGGGCCGCCGCAGCGGCGCTCGGTAAGCCGTTCTGCAATGCGAGGATCGCACGGTGCATGTCGAGCAGCACGGGCGGCACGCTCAGGATTTGCGGATGCTGCCGGCAGAGCTCGTCGATTTCGCCCATCAGGCGCTCGCCCTCTTGCCGGTGCAGCGGCCCGCTTCTCAGATAGAGCTGTGCGTTCTTGATGGTGAAGCGCGACAGCACCGCCTCGTCCATTCCCGCGCACGCCTCCCGGAGCTGCGCCTCGGCGCGCTCGCTGTCATACGCGGACGGTGCCGACGTCGCCAGACGAGCGAGTACGGGAGCACGCACGGGATCGTCCTTGGGACCCATGAGCGCGAGCGCGTCTTCCAGAGCGGCACGCGAGCCCGGAAGTCCCGGAAATCCAGGATGCAGATCCATCAGCAGCGCGGCTCGTGCCAAACCCACGCCGTTCTGCTGAGCGCGCGCGAGCTGAGTAGCTTCGCGCACGAGCTCGGCGAACTCTGGAAGCGCACACACGCGAGCGAGCAGCGCTTGCCGCAGCACGAGCGAGAAGCGCAGGCGCGGGCTCGGCTTTTCGAGCAGCTCCAGCGCCTCACGGGCATAGCGCACGTAGCGAAAGGCATCAGCGTATGCGAACAAGCCCGCCGCAGCGGCCGCAGCTTCGCCACAATAACGAACCGTCTTTTTCAGGTCACCTTCGGGGAGCGCGGCATACAGATGGTAGGCGAGATCCGCCACATGACTGGCTCCCGCTCCGCGTTGCTCGAGCGCTTCGGCGACTTTGAGGTGCCGTGCTCGGCGATCGCCAGGAGCGATCGCGTCGTAGAGCGCCGCGCGCAGCAGATCGTGACCGAACGCGAACGCGGTCCGCGAATCCGGTGCGGCCACGACGACCTCACGAGCCATCGCGTCGTCGATGCAAGCCATCATGCTTTTCGGCGCGAGACCCGTTGCGATCTGGAGCAGCGCGAGGTCGAAGCTGCGGCCGATCACCGACGCCCATGACAGCGCCCCGTGCCCAGCTTCATCGAGCAAAGCGACGCGTCCGCGAACGAGCTCGAGAGCCGCGGGACTCAGCGTCGAGGAGTCGGCGCTGGACGAGTCCGAGTCTTCGAGAGCCCGCGCGAGCTCGGCCATGAAGAACGGGTTGCCTTCACTCCTGGCGAATATCTTGCTCGCAAGCACACCGTCCGGATCTTCGAGGAGCGCGGCGACGTACGCCGAGACTTCGCGTTCGCTCAAACGCTCGAGCGCGATCCGCTCGCAGTTGCGGTGGCCCAGAACGTACGCGAGGTGCGCTGCGCCGGGCGGGCGCGGTTCGACGTTCTTGCGCAACGCTCCGAACAGCAGGACGCGCGTGCGCGCAATCTCATCCACCCAGTAGTGCAGAAGCTCGAGCGAGGCGGCATCCGCGCGATGCAGATCATCCAATATCAACAGCAGCGGCGCCTGATCGGCAGCCACGCCGAGCACGCGCAGGATCGCATCGAACATGCGGTGCGTCGCGGAGCGCTCGTCTGGAGAGCTCGGGCGGCCGTCGGCGTTCGGCCCTGCCAAGCTCGCGATCTCCGGCAGCAAGCGTTCGAGCTCGCCGGCCACGCCCGACAGTCTCGGTCCGGACCAATCCAGCTGCACTCGTTCCAGCACACCGCGCACGAGCTCTGCAAAAGGCCAGAGCGGCGGAGTGTCACCCGCTTCCCGGCAGTGCCCCCAGACCACGACGGAGCCGAGCTTTGCGGCCTCCTTCTCCAGCACCTCCAGCACGCTGGTCTTGCCGATGCCGGGTTCGCCGCTCACCGCGCACACGCCACCGCTCGCGCGGCGTGCTTCCTCCACTTTGATGCGGAGACGCTCGAGCACGCGTTCTCGGCCCACGAACGGCGCGCCGCGCAACGAGGGCCGAGCGGTCGCGACGCTGGGCTCGAGCGGCGCCTCACGCCGTGAGACGGGCCGCACGAATCGGTAGCCTCGCCCGTGCAGCGTGCTGATGAACTCGCGCTGCATGGCGCTCTGCCCGAGCGCCTTGCGCAAGCGAGCCATTGCAACCGTCATCACATTTTCCGATACCGCTCGAGCGCCCCAGACGTGTGCGAAAAGTTCCTCCTTGCTGACCAACTCTCCCGCACTTTCCACGAGAACCGCTAGTAGTCGCAGCACCAGCGGATCCGCCTTCAGCGGCTTGCCCGCGCGCCGGAGCTCGAGCTTTCTGGCGTCGAATTCGAACTCGTCGAAGGTGAAGATCATGGCCGTGGTCTCTGGCCGAGCTCTGCCGACGGAGGTCGCTGATGTAGCAACCTTGTAAGCCCGTTGAAAGGACTCCCCGTAAACGCCTGGCTATGCAAGCGGTTCACCGGAGACTCGCCATGCAACTGTCTCAGCATTCGTCCCTATTCGCTCTGCTCACGCTCGCCGGCTCGTTGATCGCTGCCAGCGCCTGTGGCCCGCAGCCACCCCAGGGAACCGGCGGCACGGGCGGTTCGTCTGGTGCGGGCGGCTCGGCCGGCACGGGCGGTTCGACGGGCCCGTTTCCACCGGCGGACCTCACGAAGAACGGACCTTTTGCCAGCATGGTGGTCAACAACTCCGGCCCTGGGAACACGTATACGCTGTACTTACCGTCTCCGCTCGCGCCTAACGGCGCGAAGAATCCAATCGTGGGCTGGATGAGCGGCGGAGGGACGAATCCCTCAATCTACACGCTCCTGCCGCGGCTCGCGACGCACGGCTTCGTGGTCGTGGCGTCGAACACGGTACCCGGCGTCGGCACCGAAGAAGCCCTCGGCCGCGAAATCATCGCGGGCATCGACTGGGCCATCGCGGAAAACGGGCGCGCGGGCAGCACCCTGTTCGGCAAGCTCGATACCACTAAGATCGCTTCGATGGGCTACTCGATGGGCAGCCTGGCCACGTTCACGATCGCGAGCGACCCGCGCTTGACCACGACGGTGCACGTCTCCGGCGGAAATTTCGTCCCCGAACGTGTGCAAAACCTCCGCGCTCCCGCAGCGTTCCTGTGCGGTCAAACGGGAGGAGCCACGTGCAACATCCTCAGCCCGGATTGCGATATCGCTGCTGCGCAGTGCGACCGGGATTTCGCCAACGCCACCACGCCGGTGTTCTACGGCAAGTTCCCAGCCGGACACCTGGGGATACTTCAGGAGCCCCATGCCAATCGCATCGCCACCGCCATAACCGGCTGGCTCCGCTGGAAACTCATGAGCGACACCACGTTGGCCGGCATGTTCGTCGGTGGCCAGTGCACGCTGTGCAGCGACCCGAACTGGACCGTGCAGCGAAAGGCACTGTAATACTCGCGCCATGAACGGCGCAGACGATCCGCTCACTCGACGTAGATTTCTCGAGCACGCGAGCGCAGCACTGGGCGCCGCGGCGCTCGCGGCGGCTTGCGACGGCGATGACGAAAACGCTGGCGGCTCCGATTCGGGTAGCCCCGGGACAGCACGTGTCTCGATCGTCTCTCGCGCGAATTTGGACGAGGCCGTGGCGCGCGCCGTCGAGCTCGCCGGCGGCCTCGACGCGATACGACCCGGTCAAACCGTATTCATCAAGCCGAACGCGGTGAGCGATCGCGCGGTCGGCACCGCCGGCATCCGTACCAACCCAGAGGTCTTGGCGGCCGTCGTGCGGCTCGTGAAGGAGCGCAATCCGGGCCGCATCATCGTGGGCGATCGCTCGGCGCGGGCGTTTCCTGACACCGATCGCGTGCTTCGCGCCACGGGCCTACGCGACGCGGCGCTGAGCGCCGGCGCGGACGAAGTCTATGCAGCGCGCTCTCCGCTGGAAGCACCCGACGAATGGCTGCTGCTGCAGCCGCCTCACTACCAGGAAACGTGGGACAGCGCGGGTGGGTTGCTCGCGATGCGCCGCATCGTGGAAGCGGATCATCTCATCAACGTGCCGGCGTGTAAGGATCATCGGTACGCGCTCTTCTCGATGAGCATGAAAAACTTCGTCGGCGCGATCGGCGACGCAACGCGCGGCCCCTTGCACTTCGGCAGCAGCACCAGCGGTAATTTCGGCCCGATCGGCCGCGACATCGCGGTCATGAATCAGATGTTTTCACCGCTCCTGAACGTGCTCGACGCAACGACGGCACTGGTGAATGGAGGACCCGAGGGAGACAGTGACGACGCGGTGAGGGCCACACCCGGACTGATCTGCGCGAGCGGCAACCGCGCGGCGCTCGACGCGCTCGGCGTCTCTTTGATCCGACTCGAGCTCTCGCGCACCACGGTTCCGCGCCCGGACGCTGCGCATCAAACATTGCGGCAAGGCTCGGTGTGGCGCCTGCCACAGATCGCGAATGCCGGAGCGCTCGGCTTCGGTGTCGCCGGACCGGACGCGGTGACGCTCCATTTCGACGACGTCGACGATGCCGAGGAGCTCGAGCACATCTTCAGAGCCTGAGCGATCAGGCCAAAACTTCGGCCGCGCGCTTCATGAGCGCCACCACGTCGACGCCGTGCGGGCAGATACGACTGGCGGGCGTGAAATCGACGTCCCGGATTCGGCGCGCCTCGACAGGCAGCTCGGAAAAGACGCGCCGCGCCTTCGCCACGTCTCCGTAAGAGTCATGGTACATGAGGCTGCGTAGCGTGGTGCCGATACGCACGGGCGCATCCACGGCGGCATTGCACACGTGCTCGCAGCCCTGACACGCGTAAGGCCGAGTCAGCTCGGCATAGCGACGCACGGCATCCTGCTCGAGCGCGCCGAGCTCGTGACGATCGACGGCGGCCGCGATGTTTTCGCGCAGCTGATCGGTGGTTTCCATGTGTGAAACAGCGGCCGTAATGCGTTCGTCCGCCCAGACGGCCTTGAGCACCGCCTGGTATTTGTTCCACTTGCCGGCTTTTTCGAACTTCTTCCAGGCGTCACGAAAACCCGCCTCGGAGCCCTGCGTTTTCATGGCGATCAAGCCGACTCCCGCCTTGTGCGCGGCGTCCATGGCGGCGTTGAGCTCGCGGTTGCCGTAGTCGCGAAAGCTGTACTTGAACATCACGGCATCTACGAACGAGCGTTTCGCCGCCGCGTGCAGGAGCTCCGCCACGTTGCCGCCGTGACACGAAAACCCGAAAAATCGAAGCTTGTTCGCGGCCTTCATTTTCTCGACGCTCTTGATGAGCTCGGAGTCGTCCAGCGGCGCAAGCTCGTCGAGACCGTGCAGAAAGTACAAATCGACCCAGCTGGTCTTGATATTGTCCAGACTGAACGCAACGTCTTGCTCGAAACCGCGCACGCTCCAGTTGGGAGTCTTGGAGGTGATCCAGGTGTCCTTGCGCACGCCGAGCTTGTTCAGGGTGGCTCCCGCGTTACGTTCGGAAGAGCCGCCCGCGTACTTGCGCGCGGTGTCCACGTAATTAACGCCGTGCTGCAGCGCCAAACGAATGCGCGGGTCA
>DATHEN010000600.1:0-7628 GCA_035318565.1 Polyangiaceae bacterium | reverse complement strand
CGGGGACCGGGCCCTACCGGATCGCCGAATTCGTGGCCAATGAGCGCGCCGTTCTCGAGGCCAATCCGCACTTCGTGGGCGAGCGACCGTCAGTCCCCAAAATCGAAATCCGCTGTTTCAAGACCGACGCGGCGCTCCTGGAAGCGTTCGAAAAGGGTGCCATCGATCTGATCTTGCCCGGCGCCGTCACACCCGAGAGCGCCGCGAATTTCGCCAAAGAACGCCCCGAAGTGGTGCACCTCAAGCCTTCCGAGGTGTTGATGTTCTTGCACCCGGACCTCAAAAATCCCTTGCTTGCTCGCGGGGAAGTACGCACCGCGCTAATGAAGGCGATCGATCGCGAGCGGATGCGGAACGAGGTGTTCGGCGAAGCGGCGTCGGCCGCTCCGATCGCCAACATCCCCGTGAACGGACCCGTGCCCGAGGGCACGCAAATCGCGACCTTCAACGCCGCGGCGGCTCGCGCCGAGCTCACCAAGCTCGGAGTCGCCGGAGCACGTATGCCGCTCTTGCACGGCTCGAAGCCGATCGAGCGCGCCGTGGTTCCCCACCTGGTTCGTGATCTGAGCGCGGCGGGCATCACGCTCGAGCCCCGCGAAGTCGAGGACGTCAACACCGAGATTCGCAAACGAAAGCACGGCGGACTGCTGCTGATGTCGCGCACCAGCGCGCGCGAGGACGAGCCCGAGCGTTCCTGGAACGTTCCTCTCGTCGAAGGGCGGTCCGATCGTACCTACCGCAGCGACGCCTTCACCGACGAAATCGTGAAGCTCGTCGAGCGGGAGGAACGCGCCCTCTACCCCGAGCGCCGCGAGCAGATCCGCGATTTGCTGTTCGGCGCGTTCTCGAAGAATCTGCCCCTCTTGCCGTTGATGTTCCTGGCGGATCAGATCATCGCCCAGCCCGAGCTTCACGGCTGGGAGGTGGGCGGCGGCGGCAGAAACTTCGGGATTACACTCGAGCGCTGGCACTTCGCCGGGTCGGGCGCCCGCGCAAAACGCTGAAGTCGCGTCGGCCGAACCGTCCTATAGGCGCTTCAACGCTCATTGCACTTCCACGGCGCCGATGTCGCACCCGGCGCGCTGCGGTCGAACGACGCCGCGTGCATCCGTTGGGGCGAGGCAAGCCGCTGCCGGGATCCGATCGATGAGCACGCTGCCCGCCGCTGGCAATTGCGTTGGTACGGGTCCGCCGTTATCCGCGATGGGCCCGAGCAGGAAGTCTCCTGCGCTCTGCTGATCGCCGAGGCCGGAGAGCGCGCAGCTCGCGTCGTTGAACCAATCGTACGAGGATCCCTGCACGTTGACAGAAGCGCCGCAAATCGGCCCCGCCATGGCGCTCACGACGGAGCCGTTCGTCGTCAAGCTCTGAACTTGCAACAGCGGCTCGCCGCCCATCCGAGTGCTGGTGATGGTCGCGTGCTCGAGCTCGAGCTCTACCGCGCTGACATTGCCGGTCGCCCCTGCAACCGTCGTGTTCACGAGGCGTGCGGTCACGGCGGAAATTGCAGCACCGACCGACGCGGCTCCGTCGGAGTTGGCAATGGTCAGCGCCTGAGCCGTAATCGAGGTCGCCACGATGCCGCTTCGATTGTCGAACAGATCCGATTCGGAAATATCCAAACGATTCCCGACCTGCAAGACCCCGTCAGGGCTCCCGTTGCCAGCGAGCTTCGAGCGACTCAGGTTCGCGTCGCCGCCCGCAACGATGGCGACGAGTGGATTGCTCATGAGCTGCACATTTACGGCGGTCACAGCGCCTTCTGCGGTCACGGCAGACTCCGCGTCATTCCGCACATAGCTGCCTCCGGACAGCTGCACGTCACGGCCTGCCCAAAGCGCTCCGCCGCGCGCGGCCGTAGTCACGGGCGAGCAGCTGATCTGCTGGTAGCCCGCACACGATCCCTGAAGGACGCAGGTGAAAAAATAGTTCCAGTACGGAGCGCACGGCGCCAGGCTGTCGCAGTATTGCCGAAGCATTGGGCAGAGCGTCCCGAAGGTACACGACGTGGGGCACTGGGAATACGCGGCCGGTGGCACATCCGGGCAGCTCGGAGGTAAAGGCGGCGCAGATGTCACCGTTGCGCAGCTCATCGCGGCGACGCGGTGGATCGCGTTATTCGTAAACGCGCTATCCGACAGACTGACTGTGCCCTCAGCGGCGATCGCTCCGCCGCGCCCGGTCGCGACGGAACACCAAAGGCACGCTCCGCTCGAACCCGGCGCAGCTCGGTTCTGAGTGGCCATGACGTGGGAAGCGCTGAGAGGTCCTGCGACGGCGATCGCACCGCCACTCGCGTCGGCTCGTCCGCTCGTGACGGAGGGATTGGACGTCGTTCCACCGTCCCCGGCGGCGCCGCCGAGCGCGACATTGCCGGTCAGTGCGACGGATACGAAGCTCACCGCTGCCGTACTCACCGCGTCTTGGGCAACGCCACCTCCGCGTGCGGCACCGCCGCTGCTCGGCGAGTTGCTGCTGCTAGCTCCGCCTCCCGCGAGCGCCTGATTCTCGCTTATCGCGCCTCCGCTTACCGTGATCGCGCCGAGCACGAAAGCACCGCCGCCTTCAGCCGCGCCGCCAACGGACGTGATGCCGGCCGTGTCGCTCGCCCCTGCTCCGGCTCGCGCGGAGTTCGACGCCAGCGTCGAATCAATTGCTTCGAGTGCTCCGCCGACATACGCGCCCCCGCCGCGCGCGTCGCCGCCCGGGAGCAGCGATCCACTGCTCGAGTCAACAGCGCCGGCGGCGCCGCTCGTCGAGTTGCCCGTAATCGTCGTTCGACGAAGCTCGAGGTCACCGCCTGTGCTCACGCCTCCGCCGAATGAGTTCGGCGCGTTTGCAGTACCCACGACGTTGCCGCCCGTGATCGTGACTCCCTGCAATGTCAGAGGACCTTGCGTGCGGTTCTCGATCACGCGTTCACCCGGACAAGTCTGCTGAATGACAGTTGCCCGGGATCCGACGATCGTGAACGGTCGGGAAGTCGAGATATCCAAATCTCCCGCGCCATTCGTGTCATCGGCCCCGCAACGCGTGAGTCGATAAGTACCATTCGCGAGCCGGATGACGATGCGCGTGAACTTGGCGCCGGCGCGGTTGCCGTCGTTGACCGCACGGCGCAAGGACTTGGCGCCGGAGTCGGCCAACCGCGAGACGCTGATCGTGTACACCGAGCCCTTGGCCGCCTGGGTAGTGTTCCCGAAATCGCCTTCCGCGCCGGAAGGATCGCAGCCGGCGACGATAAGCGCCGACGCACAACACCCGAGACGCAGGCTCGATGCGCCATTGACTGCTAACCGCCGAACGCAAGTCCACACCATGGTTCCTCCTCTCACGCGCAGCTCCGCACCGCAATTCTCATGCCCAAGCTAGCGAGCGCATCGACCGTCATGGCCGAAGGCATCATCGCATGGAGTCGCGCAGTGAAAGCCGAGCTTTCACTTGCTGGCGAGACGGCCAGAAACAACCAAGCCGGGCGCGCACACGTGCGCACGCGCACCGCACTTCCGCGCACTAAACGTTCGTCGACGGTATACGTGAACCGTGCCGGTGTTCGCGCGGTTCATCTTGGGCTTCATACTCAGTCTGGCGATTGCCGCCGTTGCCGTACGGCGCGGCTCGCTGTCGAGGTCGGGTGGCGCTGCAGCCGTTCTGATCGGCACGGGCATCTACGCGGGCGGAGGCGGCGCTTGGTTCTTCGCGCTCGTCACCTTTTTCGTCAGCTCGACGCTACTCGGCCGCGTCGGCCGAGCGCGCAAAGCGACGATCAAGCGAGAGTTCGAAAAAGGAGATACACGGGACGCCAAACAGGCGCTGGCCAACGGCGGCATCGCGCTGCTTTGCTCACTGGCCATGCTCGTATCTGGCAATCTCGCTTGGTCGGGAGCGTTCGTCGGTGCGTTGAGTACCGCAAACGCGGACACCTGGGCGACCGAGCTCGGGGTGCTCTCGCGCGGCGAGCCGTTGTCGCTGACCCGCTTCAAACATGTACCGCGCGGTACGTCCGGCGCGATTTCGGCGCTCGGTCTCGTCGCCACGGCAGGGGGCGCTCTGGCCATCGGCCTGGTTGCGGCAGCTGCACATCAGGCTTTCATGCTCTCGTCGGCACGCTTGCTGATTCTCGCGCTCGCCGCCGGCGTCGTGGGCTCACTGACTGACAGTCTGCTCGGGGCGACGCTTCAGGGCGGCTATCATTGCGCGGCTTGCGACCGCTCCTGTGAGGGAGGCGTGCACCACTGTGGACACAGAACCCGTCACGTGCGCGGGCTGCGCTGGCTGGACAATGACTGCGTCAACCTCGCGGCAACGCTGATGGGTGCTGCCGTGGGCGCGCTGATCGCGGTCTCGGGTGAGCCGCGACAGTGAGGCGTCCGCCACGGATTCGATCGCGCGGGCGCCAGAGAGTGTTGACACGCCGGGCTATCCACGAGCGGCGCGCGCACGACGCGTGGTTCGAAGAGCCGCCAGCACACCGAGCCCGAGCGCGATCCATGCAGCGTAATCCATGCTGCTTTCGCGAAGCCCGATACTGCACGCGCCCGGCGTAGCGCCGGTCCCACCACCACCCGCTCCGCTCGAGCCCGCACTGCCTCCAGTTGGGCAAGCGTGGTTCACGCGCCAGCTGTCGTAAAGCTGACGCAAACGCACGACGGGGCTTTGCGGTGCAGTAGCGCTCACTTCCAGATACAGGAAACTGCCGCGCGGCTGGCCGGGTAGATCGACCTGAATGTACGCTGCATCGGCCGGAATTCCGCTTGGCGTGCAGCGCCGGTCGCCCTGAGCGTTCTTGGCCCCGCCCTCGAGCGCGAGCATCAACCGGGCCGCCAGATCGCAGCCTCTCCCATCGACGAAAGCAGCACGCGCCTGGCTGAGCACGGCTTCGCCCGTCAAGATGTTGCCTTGTATCGAAAACGCGAACGGCTCCACGTTGCCCTGCAAATCGTTCGAATAGCTTTGCGTCGCCGTGCCGCTGTGGCCAGCGCTTTGCCCGCTCAGCGCGACGATGCCGTATTGCCGGGACTCGAAGAACAGATCGAAGGCAGGGTCCGTGAGACGTTGAATGATGGCATCCGGAGCCCAACCTTGCGCGAGCAAACGCACGGCTTCGTCGCGGCCTTGCGTGCTCGCGAGTGCCTGCGAGTTGACCGCTCCGAAACCCGGCGCGGAGCCGTAGATGCGGTAGACGCTGCCGCCGGAAATGCACGACGTTCCCGTGCCGCCGACCTGACGTGTCGCGCGATCGACAGCAGTGATCGAATACGTTGCGTGTCCCGGGCGCGCGAATGCGAGCGCCGCCAGCGCTAACAGGGCAAGACGGAATTTCATGCTGTCCTTGCTCGTAGTTGCGGATTTTGCCCGAACGCGGCCCGGGTGAATTCGCGCCGAGAACGGCGCATGCTTGCACGCGCTCGCAGTTTCTCATAGCGCGACCGAGCCGCACCTCCCCTCGCCGCGGAAAACTCCAGCCAAAACGGTCAAGCGGTATCGCTGCAGCGTGAGGCGACCACGCAACCTACGCGGTTTGTTGCGGTATCAGCGTTCGAAGAAGCTTTGCTCGTATGCGAGATCTTCGACGTTTTTCGCCCAGATTGTCGGTGAGAGCGGCTGGTAGCAGTCGAGCATCACCGCAACCTCGTTCGTTTGGCGTACGCCGATGCTCGCTTCATAGCGACCGGGATGAGGGCCGTGTGGAATGCCACGCGGATGCAGGGTGAGACTGCCTGGCTGAACACCACTCCGTGAAGAGAAATCGCCGCTCACGTAGTAGAGAACTTCGTCAACATCCACGGATGAATGCGGGTACGGGCACGGGATGGCATCCGGATGAAAATCCAACGGCCGTGGCACGAAGCTGCACACGAGGACGCCGCGTGCGCTGAACGTTCCGTGCCATGTGGGCGGCAAGTGCACGGAGCTCACACGCGGCTGAAACGCGAGGATAGGAAACGACCACGGGTAAACCGTTCCATCCCACCCGACCACGTCGAGCGGAGAATGCTCGTAGCGGACGTTATAGTAGCTACCCGCTCGTTTCACGACGACATCGCGAATCCCTTCGTCGATCGGGCCTCGGAACGTTGGGCGCCGGAAGTCGCGGTGACAATAGGGGGCGTCCATTCGTAGCTGCCCGACTTCGTTGCGCCATTGCTCGGGCAGGCCGAACCCCGAACTGCACTCGATCAGCAAAAGCTCGCACGCGCCCTCGATGACGAAGCGATAGACCATGCCCTTCGGCAGACACACGTAGTCGAGCTCACCAAACTCCAGATCGCCGAAGACGCTGCGCACCGTGCCGTGTCCAGCTCGCACGAAGACGAGCTCATCGGCGTCGCCGTTCATGAAGTAAACGGAATCACTCAGCGTCGGCTTGACGATGGAGAGCGTCACGTCTGGGCTGAACAAGACCGGTAAGCGCGCCTCGGCCGCTGCGCCCGCCCCTTCGAAATCGTAGGTTCGGTAGTGGCGCCGGCGTAGCCATCGGGCTGGCCCGACTTCCGCAGCGCCTTCGGCGTTCTCTAGCGCAGGCGGCTGCCGAGCGGCGACCGTGGCTTCGACCGCGTGCGGGCGGTGCTCGTGGTACAAGATCGTGTACGGGCCATCGAATCCGGAGCGCGTCAGACAATGTTCGTAGCGCAACTGGCCCATTGGTCCCCGGAGAGCAAGGTGATGCTTCGCTGGCAGATCGCCTACGGCCATGCGGTCGAGCATCAGTCGTTCCTCGTCGCGGATTGTTCGTGTTCGATGCTTTCGAACAGCGCCCGGAAATTACCTGCACCAAATCCCGCATCGCCCTTTCTTTGAATGAGCTCGAAGAAAAACGGACCGGCGTCCGCGCTGCCATACAAACCGGCAGAGTCTCGCAAAAAAATTTGTAGAAGGTACGAGCGCGCGCCGGACCCATCTACGAGAATTTGAAGCTCGCGAAGCGTTTTCAGATCCTCGTCAATCGTTCCAATGCCAAGCTCGGTGAGACGCTCCGGAAGGAGCTCGTAGTACCGCTCCGGCGTCGGCATGAACAGCGCGCCTCGTTCGCGGAGCGCGCGCACGGTATGCAAGATGTCGCGCGTCCCGAGCGCGACGTGCTGCACGCCGTCTCCGCGATGCTCCTCGTGAAAGAGATTGATCTGGGACAGCTTGAAAGACGGACGGTACGGTTCGTTATTGGCGAACTTGATGCCCGTAGCCGGGTCCCACATCACCTTCGAGCGCAGGCCCGAGCCGTCGCGCAGTTGATAGTGTGCCACCTGGCGGGTGTGAAATTCCACTTCCCAGAACGGCTCGAAACCGAGCACGTGCTCGAGCCACAGCAGCGCCGGCTTCATCGTCTGGAAGTTCGCCGTAATGTGATCGATCTCGGTAAATCCGAGCGCGTTCTTGCCACCGCGCGGCTCGTCGTACACTTCCATCCCAGGAAACAAGCCACGGTAGCCGTGTCGCTCGATGAAGCGGAACGTGGTGTCCCCAAACGGTGTCGTGACCGAGAACGTTTGGAGACTTCCGAGATCGTCCTCGTACGTCTGAACCTCGTTGATCGGCGTGGCCCCATTCGCGTCGAGCGTCGCGAATGTATGCCGGATGTCTTCTACTTCGAACGCAATCGTACCAATGCCATCCGGGTGCTTGGACAA
>DATHEN010000599.1:0-2504 GCA_035318565.1 Polyangiaceae bacterium | reverse complement strand
TTCTCATCCATGCCGTACCTAGTGGTCGTGTTCGGCGCGCTGGTTGCCACTGCCTGACAAGCCGAGCTCGGAAGGCTCGACCAGGCACAGCAGCGCTGCCACCACCAGGAACAGAGCCAGCGCCGGTACGTCGCTGCCGGTCCTCGAAAGCAGCGCGAGACCGAGCGCCACTTGTAACGACGCGGGGTGACGTGTCCAGAACACGACGCCGAGCGCGATCAGCAGGCTCATGACCTCGAATGCTTGGCGCACCCACAACGGTGTGAACGGCAGCGGATGCCGCACGAGCTCGGAGAGCGAACGGCCCACCAGCACCTGCGCGAGCCCTGCATCGTAGTGAGCTTCACGCTGCGCCATGACGACGCAAGCCGCCGTCAGGCACGCGAAGACGGACAGGGCGATTCCGCGCCGGAGTAAGCCTCGCGGTGCGAGCCAGGCGAGCGCCACCACCACCACCACGGCGTCGAGCCCGAGGGCGAGCGTGGCCAGATTGCGAGAAACATCGAACAGCGCCACCACCGCGCGCTCACTCGCGTCGATGGCGATCAGACGGGAGGCCATGTGCAGCAGCGCCGAGAAGCTGGTCGCGCCGAGCACCAAGCCTACCGCGCGCGTTGCGGGGCGGCTGAGCGCCTGAGTCGAAGCGATCATCGCGGTCACGGCGCTGAGCACACCCAGCAGCTGGATCATGCGCGGAGCCAATTGCCCCTGCATGGCCGCGCTCACCAGACTGACCGTCAAGATCGTGGGGATGGTGAGCAGCCAGTATCCGCGTCCCAGCGCGTCCGCGCGCCGCAATGAGAGCAGTACGCGAATCGCGAGCAGTGACCCGAACACGGCCGCCGCTTGCGTGAGCGCCGCGCATGTCCATTCGGCGAACACGATCCACGGGCCGATGCCCGCCTGCGAGCCCGGCAACGCCGGCACGAGCGCACGCCCCATCACACTCGCGAGCAGCGCGGTCAACGCAAACACGCGCAATGCCGCGCTCGTGCTCATCTAGGCGAAGGTAGTAGCACTACTTGCCTGGCGATTGGCAGCAGCAGTCGCGACGGACCCCGGCAGGCCACGCGGTCCTAGCGGAGCGCGGCGCGCTTTTCCGGTGCAGGCTCGCGGCTGTCGAGTGAGCCGTGGCGCTCGTCCGACTGTGGCGGTTCCGAGGGGTCGTAGGGACGTGGTTTCGGCGCTGGCAGCTCCGGTGGCGCGGTCTTCGGCTTCACCTTCAGCATGTAGGGCCGCGCAAAGTAGGTGGAGCACGCATAGAATGGGTCGCGATAAAACTCCCAGTGGAAGTAGACGTTGCCGTCCGGCGAGATGATCGCCTGGGGAGGCGTGCCGAAGGGCTGCGCGCGCTGTACCGACTCGAGAGCTGCAATGTCGAAGGCCGTGACGCCGCTGGTTTTCGTGATGCCCATGCGCACGATTTTGCCCTCTTCGCGGTCGAGCACGATTTCGAGGTTCGTGCTCATGTCCGGGCGATTCAGAGGGTGAGAGCCGGGCAGGCGGTCCAGCGAAGCCAGGAATGAATCCGCGAAGATCGGGTGCAGGCGGTTGTGAATTTGGTTCAGATAACCGGCGAACGGCACGCGCGCAGTGTTCAGCGCCGTTTGATTGCCGGGCTTCACGCTCGCCACGTAGTTCTCGATCGCGGAGCGCCAGCGTTCGATGCCCATCGTGCGCCAGGAACCGCGATGCGCGCTCTTGCGACGCTCGGCGTCGGCCTGGCGTTCCTTCGTGAGCCGATCCTGGCCGACGGCCGCGTAAGCCATACGCGGAGTCAAGTTGAGGTTGACTCCGCCGGCAGTGGTGCCGGGTGCGCCCAAGCCGAGCAGGTTCAGCGGACTCGAGTTGGGCTTGGTGGGCGGTAGCCGCTTCTTCTTGGTGGGCTGCGCCGTGCGTCCGCTCATTTGTGGTTGCGCACGCGGCGCGCTGAAGGCGCCATTTTGTGCGCTCAGTGTTTCGGGTGCTGACTCGAGCGGACGGAGTCCGGCTTGCGCGCGCTGCTCTGCTTCGGCGAGTTGCTCGGCTTTGGCAGGCGCGGGTTTGCCTGCGTTGCCGGCTGCTTCACGCACGCCGGGGTTGGCTTGGCTCGCTGCTACCGATGCCGCGCCCGAGCTCGATTCGGCGCGCGCAGCGAGCTTTTCTCCGCGCTGCTCGCCGTCGTTGGGTGCGCGGTCCGGTTCGCCCGGTCTGTCCTCGGACTGCGCGACGTGGGACTCGTCCGAGTTTCCGGGTGTCTTGTCGGCGCTGGAGTGGTTGCCGGCGGGTGTCGGCTCCTTCTCGTTCTGATCCGTGGAGGTCACGCTCGCGCGAGTCTGCTCGGCAACCTTGTTGGCTTCGTCGGCGATGAACTCGGCGTTCGGATTGTCCTCTTGCTGCTTGTCTTCCACGTGCTGCTGCACGGCGATCCGATTGGGCGTGCGGATCTTCGGCAGCTCGTCCGGCGGCTTCGCTTCCTCTTTCTTTGGTTCCGGCTCTTTCTCGACGACCTTCGGCTTTTCGGG
>DATHEN010000598.1:0-6374 GCA_035318565.1 Polyangiaceae bacterium | reverse complement strand
CGCGCGATCCGAAGCCGGCAACAACGGCTCGCCGAACAGCTCGACCGCCCCCAGCACCGCGCTGAGCGGGTTCCTGAGCTCGTGTGCGAGGAGACCGAGAAAGACGTTCTTTCTGCGATCGGATTCCATCAAGTGCAGCGTGCGTTCACGGAGGAGCGTCTCAATCTGCTTGCTCGCGCTGATATCGTGCACGAACATGGCGATCGACTTGGGGTGGCCGGTGCCGTCCAGAATCATGGTGGCGCTCACCTGCACCTGCAGTGTTGCCCCGCTCCGCGTCACGTGCACCGTCTCGAGCGAACGCACCGCGTGCTGTTCGATCTGCTCCAGAATCGCCAGAAGCTCCGGCACGCGTGCGTCGGAAAATAGAACGCTGACGGGTTTACCCACCAGCGCTCGGCTCGCGTAACCGTACAGACGCTCGGCTGCAGGGTTCATGGCCTGAATGCAGCCATCCAAGCCGAGCGAAATGATCGGATCCGTACTGGCAGAGACGAGCGCAACCAGCTCGGCGTCGCGTTGCGCGCGTTTTTGCTGGGTGATATCGCGAATGACCCAGCGAATGCCGACGCAACGCTCCTGTTCCAGCAGGGGAGCCGCCTGAAAGGATGCCGGGAAGGTGCCGCCGTTTCGCATGCGCCTGAGCTCGAGCTCGATGGTGCACGGGCGCCCCGACTGACGCACTTCGGACATGAAGTTCGACAACTCGGCGCGCTGCGGACGTTCCGCCAAAAACAGCGTGAGCGGCTTGTTCAGAAGATTGGCGGGGGCCGTCGAGAACAAACCGTAGGTGGCGCGGTTTGCTTCGAGGATGACCCCCAATTCAGTCGATACGAGACAAGCATCCGGGGCAAACTCGAACAGATCGTGATAGCGCCGGCGCTCTGCGCTGAGTCCTTGCTGCGTTTCGTACAAGCTCTGGTTGCGCTGAATCAACTCCTCTTCGAGCGTCCGCAGCTCTTCGAGCGTGGTGGACAGCTCCTCCATGGTTTCATCGAGGGCGGCTGGAGTCACGACTTCGTCCGCGCCCGCTGGCACGCGCGCATGCGCAACTTGGTACTGCCCGCTCTCGTGCCGGATGCGGTTCAGGCGTTGCTCGAGCTCGATGATTTTGCTCGCGAATGTCACAGCGGCCTCCCACCCTGCGGAATGGCGTCGTCCTCCATCAGCAAGATGGCTCCGCGTTGCCCATCGCCGATTCTTATGGAACTCACGCTGACGCGGCAGCAAAACGCTCGGCCGCGACGGTTCACGGCGTCCAGGTTGACCTGCCGTCCCGACTCTCCGCTCTCGATGCACGCGCGCAGCTCCGGCTCCAGCGGCTTTACCGGCAAGCCGATGTCGAGGTCGAGGAGCGACAGCCCGAGCACCTCGTCTTCGCGCAGCCCCCAGAAGTCTACGGCGCGTTGACTCCAAACCTTGAGCTTCAGCTCCGAGTCCGTCACGGCCACCGCCGCGCGCAGCCCGCCGAAGACGGAGTTGAGAAAGGAGTTGGCTTGATTCAGCTCGAGCTCTCGGCGGCGCAGCTGCTCGTTCGCATTCGAGAGCTCCTCGTTCGTGGAACGCAGCTCCTCGTTGATGGTTTCCATCTCCTCGTTGGCCGCCTGCAGCTCTTCGTTCGTAGTCTCGAGCTCCTCGTTGGACGATTGCAGCTCTTCGTTCGTGGTCTCGAGCTCCTCGTTGGACGATTGCAGCTCCTCGTACGCCGTTTCGAGGTTCTCGCCGAAACGCAGCAGACTTTGCTGCAAGGGCTGGTGTTGGGTCACGTCGTTGAACGTCACACTCGCGCCGAGCCAGTTGCCTTCGCGAACCAGCGGCGCAACCGTCACTTCGAGGTATTGCGTGTCTTCGTTGGACACCTTGCACTCCACGCCGTCGCGGATGAGAGTCGCGCCCGTCTCGCGCGCCTGATCGATCAGTGAGCGCAGCTCCACCGGCCGGTACGAGACCTCCAGATTCTGCAGAGGCTTGCCGCAGTCCAGGCGACCCAAGTTGAACATGACGCTGGCTGCATCATTGAAGATCGCCAGACGGCCGGCGTCATCTACGACGATCTGCGCTACCGGTGCAGCGTTGCACGCCGCCTCTCGCAAGCGCGCGAGGCGCGATGGGTCGAGGTAAGTAGCCTCAGACACTGATGGTGAGCGTGGCACATCTCGTAACGAGGCCGCCCCCGGCACTTTCGCGAAGATGCGGTGTTTGAGCTCCACCGGCGTGAACAAATTCGAGTGAGACAGCAGCATCTCCGCTCGACCGAGCACGAGATAGCCTGGATCGTTGAGCGCGAAGTGCAGACGCCCGAGCACGCGGCTCTGCGCGCTGAGATTGAAATACATCAGCGAATTTCTGCAAAATAGCAGATCCACGTGCGAGATGGGCGCATCGGACACCAGATCATGACGGCCGAAGATCACACAGCGCCGCAGCAGACTGTGGAACACGGCGTGCTGGTCCTCTACCGAGAAGTACTTGTTCCGTAGCTCTGCCGGCACGTTTTCCAGCTCACGCACGTCGTATCGCGCATGGCGCGCCTGCTCGAGAGCGTCCTCATCGAGGTCCGTGGCATAAATCTTCACGCGCCGGCAAAATTCCTCCACGCCTACGAGCTCGGCCAATGCCATGGCGATCGAGTAGGGCTCCTGGCCACTGGCACATGCAGCGCTCCAGATGCGAACTGGAGCCTGTTTCAACTTGGCTTCGAGCACGCGCGGAAACGTGGTCGTCTGAAGGTAGCTCCACGTTTCGCTGTCCCGAAAAAAGGACGATACGTTGATGAGCACCGTATTGAAGAGTGGCACGAACTCGTCAGCACGCGCTTCGAGGTAGCGCCGGTATTCATCGAAGTTCTCCATGTGTACGGCTTGCATGCGCTTGAGGATGCGGCGTTTGAGGCTCGAGCGTTTGTACCCCGTGAAATCGAACCCATTGCTGGTCTTCAGAAACTGAAGAAGGGACTCGAGTCGAGGGTCCTCCGCATGCTCTACGTCGTTCATTGGCGTTAGTCGGACGGGCCCTGATCCCCGCCCCTACCCGGTCGTACCGCTAAAGCGTCGATAACGTCCAGCGATCGCGTACGCTCATGTGAAGTTCCTGCCTTCGAGCAAGGCGCGAATCGCCCGCGTGTTGTCGGGATTCCGCGCCACGCTGCGCATAGGCGGCCGCGGCGGAATCTCGCCCGTGCCGCGCGTCGTCGGCCATTTTCTCCAGAAATTTCGAACGCTCCTCCAACAGCCGCAGCGATGCCCAGCGCGATCGCTCGGACCGCCGAGCGAAACCGGCCAGCGGAGCCGCGACTACGCCGCGTGCCGCTTTTGCGTGCTGCGGGCACGCTTCAGTAGCTCGCGCGCCAACACGCGTGCGCTTTCCTCCTGACCTCGCCCCGACAACATGCGAGCCAACTCATCGACCCGCGCCGAAGCGTCGAGACTCTGCACTCGTGCACGCGTGCGGCCACCGCGCGTGTGTTTGTCGACCCGAAAATGAGCGCCCGCACGCGCGGCGATGCTCGCCTGGTGCGTCACCACGATCACCTGGCGTTCGCTGGCAAGTCGCGCCAGACGCAGAGCAACGGCGGCCGCAGCACTGCCTCCGACTCCGGCATCCACCTCGTCGAAGAGGAGCGTGCCGTTGGCGCCCGCTTCGCGTCCAATGCCGAGCGCGCGCAATGCCAAGAGCAGGCGCGAACGTTCGCCCCCGGAGGCAACGCGCGCGAGCGGCCCGAACGCTTCACCCGGGTTGGCGGCGAGAGCCACCGCGAGCTCACTCGTGCCTTGCGCGTTCAAGGCGCCGCCGCTGTTTTGGCGCAACTCGAGGCGCAGGCGAGCATCCGGCAGACACAGCTCGGTCAGCTCGGCCTCGACGCGGCGCTCGAGCTCGCGTGCCGCGTCGCAACGCTTTGCATGGAGCACTTCGGCCAACTCTCGCGCACGACCCGAAGCGGCTTGCCGGCGCGCGCTGATCTCCGCGAGGCGCGTCTCGGCGGCTTCGAGAGCGGCGAGCTCGTGCTGCGCGCGCTCGAGCTCGAGCCCCAGCTCCTCCGTGCGGAGACCGAGCACGTCCGCGGCGCGCTCCAGCTCCGTGCGGCGCCGCTCGAGCGCGGCGAGCTCCGCGGGCTCCACGTCGAGCTCGAGCTCCAAGCGACAAGCCGCGCGCGCCGCTTGCTGCACTTCGGCGGCGGCGCGCTGCAAAGCCTCCACGAGACCGAGCACGCTGGGCGGCGCTTCAGTATGCCGCCCGGCGGCGCGAACCAGCGCCGAAAGCTCGTCTTCCATGCAGTCTTCGCGCTCGCACAGCGCTGCTTTCACGCGCGCAGCCAACTCGAGAAAATCACGCCCCCGGCTGAGCACGTCGAGCCGTTCACGGATAGCGCGGTGCTCACCCAGCGTGGGGCGAATGCGTGCGAGCAGAGTGAGCCGCTCGCGCAAGCGAGCCTCGCGCAGCTCACGCGTCCCGAGCTCGCTTTCGAGCTTGGCAGCGTCGCTCTCGGCCTTACACAGCTCCGCATACACTTCGGAGTACTCGCAGCGGAGCGGCATCTGGCCGGCGAAGGCGTCGAGGGCGTTCAAGAACGCGCTGCTCGAATCGAGCTCGAACTGAGCGTGCTGAAACGCGAACTCCACGAGCGTTCGGCCGAGCTCCGAGGCGCGCCGCGCATTGAGCAACTCTTCTCCCGCGAAGAACGCGCTCTTTCCCGAACGCCTGCGCACGCGCCTTAGAACCAGACCCGCTGCAGCCGCCGGGAGGGACGCGATCCGAGCGCGGGCCGTCGCATCGAACTCTGCTTCGATGTGGGCCTCCTCACAACCATCACGGATCGGCCACGGACCGGTGCGCGCCCCCACCAGCAGTGCCAGCGCGGAAAGCACGAGCGACTTGCCCGCGCCGGTCTCGCCACTGATCACGTTCAGACCCGGCGCGAGCTCCAAGCTGATGTCCTCGAAAAGGGCAAAACCCCGAATGCGCAGCCGCTTCAACATGCCCGCACTTGTACTGCCCAGCACGCGCGCTGAATAGGACAGGCAATGTCACACGGACATTGTTCTTCCCACCCTCTTTGCTCGTCAGGCCAGCAAGCACGCAAACGGCACACCCGTGCGTGCCGAGGATTTCTGGCACCCTCACTCTGTTGGGGGTGCCGGAAATCGGGAATGCACATCTGAGCCGAGGGACTAGTCGAGGCGCCGGGAGAGCCGGGCAGTGCGTTTCACTGACGGGCACTTTGCGACCGCGATTTTCGCCAGGAAGTGCGTTTCGACCGAGCGCACTGCGAAGCCCGCGCCGTGCAGCGCGCTCGCCAGATCGTCTTTCAGATAGTCGCGGTAGTACGGCTCGTGAAACTCGTCCGCAAAGCGCTGCTGGAACGGCAAGAGCGTGCGGTCCGCGTCCGCCTGAATCGAATCCTCCACGACCAGCAGCCCTCCGGGCTTCAGCACGCGGCGCATTTCACGCAGCACGTTACCGCGCGCCGGCTTCGGCAGCTCGTGAAGCAGATGCGCGCAGGTCACGACGTCGAAGAAGCCGTCCTTGAACGGCATGGCCTCGGCGTTGTCACTGACGAACACCGCGTCCGATCGACCGAGCCGCTCGCGCGCGAACTCCGCATAGAACGGGCTGAGCTCGATACCGTAATATTTGTGCTCGGGATATGCGGCCGCCATTTGCCGGAGCAGGCTGCCCGTTCCAGAGGCGACATCCAGGATTTGCGCCCGCGGGAGACCCTGCTCCGTCACGTAGCGCGCCACGTGGGGGAGCACTCGCCGGCGCAGCACGTCCGCCAGGCCGAACAGCACGAACTCGGCGCCCACGTCGTAAAGCTCCGCAGAGCGGCGGCTGAAGTAGCCGTCCGTTTGCCAGTGATAGTTGCGCCGGTAGTAATCCGGATACGCCGTCAGATTCACACCCGCCGGCAGATCTTGAAAGTCTCCGCGTTTCGCGCGCCGCGCGATGCGCGGGAAATCCGAGAGGAGCTTGGGGAAGACCTTTGCATACTCCGCGGCGGGCAGTTGGAAGAGCAGCTGTCGCGGGTACACGTCTGCGTCCGCATCGGCCCAATCTCGCTCGATGGCATGTTCGTAACCGGCTTCCAGCGCGGCCAGTTCCTCGGGTCGCGGACGGAATTCGCTTCCCATCAGGCTGCGGAAAACTCGGTGCGCCGCCAGGCACTGCAGAAAGAATCCTCGCTGCTGGGCACGGTAGGCGGTGCGGAGTGCATTGCGTGAAAGGCTAGAGCTCATGGTGAAGACTCCTCAATGCATCTGAAACCGGCTCAGATTGAGCGTAAACGAGCCGCAACGAACGCGGTAGTTTTTTATCCGACGCTCGCGCCCTCCGCGCGAATTCGACATTAGAAAAGTCGCGACGCAGTGCGGCACGTG
>DATHEN010000597.1:0-6903 GCA_035318565.1 Polyangiaceae bacterium | reverse complement strand
CTGCAAGCTCGTCATCTGCATCACCGAAGGCGTGCCGGTGATGGACATGATTCGCGTGCGGCGCCTGCTGGAAGGGAGCCAGGCCCGCCTGATCGGTCCGAACTGTCCCGGCATCATCACTCCGGGCGCCTGCAAGATCGGCATCATGCCGGGGCACATCCACAAGCCGGGCAAGTACGGCGTGGTGTCTCGTTCCGGGACGCTGACGTACGAAGCCGTTGGGCAGCTCACCGCGCTCGGCATGGGTCAATCCACGTGCATCGGTATCGGCGGAGACCCGGTCGGCGGCCTCGACTTCATCGACGTGCTCACGCTCTTCAACGATGATCCCGGCACCGAAGGCGTGATGATGATCGGCGAAATCGGCGGCAATGCCGAGGAGCGCGCGGCCGACTTCATCAAGCGTCACATGAAGAAGCCCGTGGCAGGTTTCATCGCGGGAACCACCGCGCCGCCTGGCAAGCGCATGGGTCACGCTGGCGCCATCATCTCGGGCGGCAAGGGCACCGCGAAAGACAAGATCGCCGCGCTCGAAGCAGCAGGCGTGAAGGTCGCTCCCTCGCCGGCCGAGATGGGCGAGACTTTGAAGAGCATGCTGTAGCCCGCGCGTGGCGTGAATCTTAGATCGCTTGTAATTTCGGGCGTGTTCCTCTAAGAGAGCGCGCGTTCCTGGTGTCCCAGCCCCGGGGCCCGCGATTCGCATTAGAACCAAGGAGAGGTCCGATGGCCGTTCAGCGCACGCTCTGCATCATCAAGCCCGACGCGGTCGAGAAGCGCAAACAGGGGGCGATCCTGCAGCGCCTTCTGGACGAGGGCTTCAAAGTGCTCGCCCTGAAGCAGGCGCACCTCTCCCGCAAGGTGGCCGAGGGCTTCTACGCCGTGCACCGGGAGCGGCCGTTTTTCGACGAGCTGTGCACCTTCATGACCCGCAGCCCGGTCGTGATCATCGCCCTCGAGCGCGAAAATGCCGTGCAGCAGTACCGGGACGTGATCGGCGCCACCGATCCGGCCAAGGCCGCCGCCAACACCGTGCGCAAACTCTACGGCAGCAATGTCGGGGAAAATGCTGTGCACGGCTCCGACTCCGAAGAGAACGGCCGTATCGAGTGCGGCTATTTCTTTGCCGGCTCCGAGCTGCTCTGAGCTGCCTTTTGCGCCAGCGCCGAGCCAAGTGCAGCGAATGCGGCCTGGCACCTGACGGATTGGCCGTCAGGCGATAAGCTAGTCGAATGGCGAGCGGACCGCCGCCCTCATCGCGCCTGCGCCCTGCAGGGGACAGCGCTCTCGATCGTGCGCGAGGCGAGCTGCGGGATGCCGTCGGCGCGCTGAAGAATCTCGACCAGTTGCTGCGCTCGCTGCGCGTCGGGCCGCGCGCCTTGTCGTCCGTGATCCCCGACGTACACGCTTCCTGCGTCCAGATGCTCCGCGCCGCCAAGGACGTGCTCGCGGCCATCGCAGCGAAGCTCGTGCCGAACACCGAAGCGACCGCGGCGCTGGAAGCATTCATGCTGCCGCGCATCGCCGAGCTCGAGCAGGGTCTATCGGTTGCCATGAACCGGCAGATGATCGCCAAGCACCGCTTGGCGCTGGAGCGCATCGTGACGGAGCTCACCCGCGATCTCGACTGCGCTCGCGAACTCATCGATTTGCTGGAGGAAGCGACCTCTGCTCCGCGCATCTGCGTCGACCTGTCGGAGCTGCTACAGCAAACGTTCAAGCCCTTCGACTCGGAAGACACCGAACGTCCGCGCGCGGCGCTGGACCTCTCCGCGCAGAGCGTGGAGGTTTACGTCAGTCCGCGCGTCGCCACCGCGCTCTTCAGCATCGCCGCGGAATTCACCAGCGGCGACGGCTCACCGCTCCGCATCGCGCTCGAGCGCGACGCTGCGGGCCGCGGCAGCGTTACGATGGCACGTGATTCCGCCAGTACGGCGGAGCGCAGCGAAGCGCGCTACATGATCGAGCCGATGGCCGTGTGTCTGCGCGCCGCGGCCAGTGTGCTCGGCGCGGAGCTCGAGCACAGCGCCGACGGATCGAGCTTGCGCATCATCTGGCCGAACGAATCGAGCACGCGTAAACGAGCGGGCGCGGTTTAGAGCGACTTCTAGGGTTTCCACTTGATGTTGCAGCCGATCGACGGCTTTTGCTCCGCCTCCGGCCGATCGCCGCGCAGGAGCGCATCGACCGCGGCTCGTAGCTCGTTGCCGCTGGGTGGCGCATCGCTCTTTGGTGACGCAGCGTCGAAGCGGCCGCGATAAGCGAGCAGACCCTGCGCATCGAACGCGTAGAACTCGGGCGTGCATGCGGCGCGAAAGGCGCGCGCAACGCTCTGATCCTCGTCGAACAGGTACGGAAACGTGTAGCCCGCTAGTTTCGCTTCTTGGGCCATGGGCTCGGGTGCGTCGTCCGGATAAGCGGTGATGTCGTTGGAGCTGATTGCGATCATCTTGACGCCGCGCTCGGCACACTCGCGACCGAAGCGCGCGAGCTCGGCTCGAATGTGTTTGACGTACGGACAATGATTGCAAATGAACGCCACCACGCTCACCGATCCGCGCAAGCTGTCCGACGAAAGCGGCGAACCGCTGCTGACGTCTGGAAGCGAAAATCGGGGGAGCTCCGTGCCGAGCTCGAGCATCGTGGAGTAGGCTGCCATCGGATTCTCCGGTGCGAGGAAGCGTGCGCGCACCGTGCGCACGCTTCGCCGCGATACTAAGCGCTCTTCGGCGCGAACCGCGCCCAAAAATCCGAGCCCTTGGATGGTCCCCCGTAGATTGACCGGATGAGGCAAAGCTGCCGCAACACCCTGGAGCGTTCGCGGGATTTCACGCTCTCCTTACTGACCAGACCCCTGTTTTTGCTGACCTCTAGGGCCCTCCCGCGTAATGATTTTCTTCGCTGAGATTACTGTGTACGGTGCGCGCCGGGACTCAGAGGCCTTCGAGTTTTCGTTGCTTTGGTCTTACGATTTGCCCAGGTGCTAGCCATGACACGTTCATACTCATTTTTGCCGTTTGCGTTCGCGGTCACCCTGCTTGCTGCGACGGGCTGCAACAAAGACGAGAAAGCTGGGCCGGGCGGCATGCAGGCCTACCCGCAAGACATGCCCGTGGACCAACCCGGGCCGAGCGGCGTCGCCCTGTGCGACGCTTACATGGAGTTGTCGGAGAAGTGCGTCAGCGAGAAGGTGCCCGAGAACGAGCGCGCAGGGCTGATGGGCATCATCCGAACGATGCGCAACAACTACAAGCGTTCGGCCTCGAGCCCCGAAGGCAAGAGCCAGCTGAACGACACGTGCAAGCGCGATCTCGAGCACTCCAAGATGGCGATGGCGCGCTTCGGCTGTAACTGGAACTCCGACGCCCTGACGAAGGCGGCGGCCGGGGAGCCCGCAGCGGGCGGAGCCGTCGCGGCAGATGCCGGCGCTCCCGCAACCGATGCAGCCGCAGACGCCGCTCCGCCGGCAGCAGAAGACGCCGGCGCAGCCGCGAAGAAGCCGGCCAAAAAGAGCAAAGCTCGCCCGGCGAAGTGAACGGCGCCTCTCGCGCGTCGTGTTCGAAGCGAACACCGCAGCCTCTGATCATTCATTGCAAGTGGCCCCGCCCCGAAAGCTCGACCAAATGCGCGGTGTCGAGCGAGAACCGGAGCGGCACGTATTCTTGTACGTGAGCACCGGAAGCGCAGCGAGACCAAGCAGTTGGCCGAGATCTCGGGGCGTCACTTCCAGATGCGATGCATCATCAGGCACCGGCCTTGGCGCACGCCGCGTTTCTGTCTAGCGTCGCAGCATGACAGGTGACAGCGAGCTCCGCGCGCGGATTGAAGCGGCTTTTCAGGATCGCACATTGCTCGAAGACGCCGCCCACCGCGAGGCGGTACTGCAGGTCATCGCCGCGCTCGATGCCGGCCAGCTGCGCGTCGCGACCCAGGACGCGCCCGGCAAGTGGACGACGCACGCTTGGGTGAAACAGGCCGTGCTGCTGTACTTCGGCGTCGCCCAGATGGTGAAGACTCAGGCGGGGCCCTTCGAGTTCTACGACAAGATCCCGCTCAAGAGTGATCTGGACCGCGCCGGCGTGCGCGTGGTGCCGCCCGGAACGGTCCGCTACGGCGCGTTCATCGAGCGCGGTGCGATCATCATGCCGGGTTACGTGAACATCGGGGCGTACGTCGGCAGCGGCACGATGGTGGACACCTGGGCCACGGTGGGCTCATGCGCTCAGATCGGCAAGGATTGCCATCTGTCCGGCGGAGTCGGAATCGGAGGCGTTCTGGAGCCGCCAGGCGCCCAACCCGTCATCGTCGAAGACGGCTGCTTCGTTGGTTCGCGGGCCATCATCGTCGAGGGTGTGCTCGTAGAGCGCGAAGCGGTGATCGGCGCCGGCGTCACGCTGACGTCCTCGACCGCCATTCTCGATGTCACCGGCTCAGAACCCGTGGAGCATCGCGGGCGCGTACCTGCCCGCAGCGTGGTGATTCCCGGCATGCGCGCCAAACGCTTTCCAGCGGGTGAGTTTCAGGTGCCGTGTGCGCTCATCATCGGACAGCGCAAGGAAAGCACCGACCGTAAGACCACCCTGAACAGCGCTTTGCGCGAGTTCAGCGTCGCGGTCTGAGCGCCTCCGGCCTGCGCGCGGACGTCCGATGTCTCTGGCCGATACGTTGCTCTGGCTGTGCAGCGTTCCCTCACCGATTGGTGAAGAGCGAGCGCTGTGTGATGCGATTCTGGCGCTGTGCGAAGCACAGCCGCTTGCGGCTGGCGTGCGCCGTTACGGCGACTCGCTCGTCGTACCGCTGACGCGCTGCCCCGGAGCACCCCACGTGATCTTGGCGGGACATCTCGACGTGGTACGCAGCGAACACGAAGGTCCCGCGCGTATCGACGGCGACCGGCTCTACGGACCCGGCGCCGCCGACATGAAAAGCGGCCTCGCATTGATGCTGGCGCTGCTCGCGCCGGAGCGCCGGCCAAGCGTGAGTGTCACGCTCGTATTCTACGCACGCGAGGAAGGACCTTACGCCGAGAACGAGCTCGGCAGCGTGCTCGATCTCGATCCCGAGCTCCTCCAGGCGAACGTCGCCGTGGCGCTCGAGCCGAGTGACAACAAGCTGCAGCTCGGATGTTGCGGTTCATTGCACGCCAGCGTGCGCTTCAGCGGAAGAACGGCGCACAGCGCGCGTCCCTGGCAAGGCGAGAACGCCATCTACAAGGCCGCACCGCTGCTGGCGCGGCTCGAGCGTTTGGAACCAGAAACGCGCGAGATCGACGGGCTCGTCTACACGAACGTATTCAGCGCCACGCTGGCTCGAGGCGGTCGCGCCCGGAACATCGTGCCCGACAGCTTCGAGCTGAACGTCAATCATCGCTTCGCGCCCGACAGTACGCTCGAGACGGCGCGGCGGCGGATCATCGAGCTCGTGAACGGGGAAGCCGGCGTGGAGTTCGTGGACGAGTCGCCCGCAGCCCTGCCGCGACGCGCGCATCCTCTGATTGCAGCGCTCGCCGAGAGTGGCGTGCTCGCGATCGAAGCCAAGCAAGCCTGGACCGATGTCGCGCGCTTCGCGGCCAATGGCGTGGCCGCCGTCAATTTCGGACCCGGGGTGCAGGCACAGGCGCACCAGAGGAACGAGTGGACCTCGATCTCGCAGCTCGAGACCGGTGACCGAATCTTGAAGCGCTGGCTCGAACGAATCGCCGAGCCCTGATCCACATCCTGCGCCGAGGTGCGCATTTTATCCCGGACGGGGTCAGCGCGGCGATTCCGGGTTAAAGTACGTCCACGTGAACCTGAACACATGCACACTCGGCCGCGCGTGGCTGGCTCACAGGGCCGCGCGGGTGTGTTTGCTGCTCTTCGGCCTGCTCGTGCTCGGCTGCGATCGTCCGAGCGCAGATTCGTCGTCGGTGCGCGCAGAAGCGCTGCAGGGCACCACCAGCGAAGTGGCGCCGGCGCATGCGTTCTTCAGCGAGCCGTCGCTCCTCCGCGAAGCGGTGACCGCGCTCGAGCGCAGCTTGCCGGAACCGATCCTCGCGCTCGAGCTCGTGATTCGTCCCGATCGCGTCGTGCTCCAGGCTTCTGACCCTTCGCACCCGAAAGACGTGGTGCAATACGAGTACCGTGCCGGACGCGTGCACGGCCCCGTGCGTGTCAAGCTCTTCGGTCCCGGAGAGCTCGAAGACAATCTGTTTCCCTTGGCTGAAGCGGATCTGTCCAGCGTGCCGGCGTTCGTGCAGAAGGCGCTCCAGAAGGCCGGCACGGGCGGACGCGTGAGCCACGTGGTATTGCGCAGGAACCTGCCACAGACGCTCGACGTACGCTTCCGTGCTCACTTCGCCGGCCCGCAGGATCAAAAGGCGGTACAGGCGGACGCCCGGGGCCGCTGGGTTGGCCCGAGCTGAAGTGGCCGAACGGTTCGCGACTTTGCAACGAAACGCATGAACCTGATTCGACGATTCTGGCTGCGCCTGCGCCTCTTGTTTCCGTTCGGCATCTTGGTTCCGACCAAGCCACGCCATTATCTGGAGATGTTGCGTGTGCTCTGGGAAAACCGCGGGCGCTGGGGCTATGCCTGGCGCATTCTGCGGCACGGCGTCTGCGACGGCTGCTCGCTCGGACCGCGCGGTCTGCGGGACGACGTGATCCCCGGCGTGCACCTGTGTCTGACGCGCTTGAAATTGCTGCGCCTCAACACCATGCGCGCCATCGCCGAGCCGGAGAAGCTCGATATCGACGCCCTGCGCGCCCTCGGCAACGAGGAACTGCACCACCTCGGTCGGGTGCCCTACCCGCTGCTGCGCAGGGCCGGAGAACGCCATTTCAGTCGCCTTTCGTGGGAGGCGGCCACGGAGCTCGTGGCGGGCGCCCTGCGCGCCGCGCCTCCCGACGAGGTGGGCTTCTTTCT
>DATHEN010000596.1:0-2860 GCA_035318565.1 Polyangiaceae bacterium | reverse complement strand
CGATCAACGCGCGATTGAACTTCACCCGCACGCCCGAGACACTCAGCGTGTCACTATCGAGGAAGCGCGCCGGCCCGGTAAAAATGTCGATGTTGGGATGGTCCACACACGCCAAGGCATCCGGCCCCACGTGCGCAGGCCGCTCGCACAGGCCCACCATCAAACCGGCGAAATCGATGATGGGCTCCCGCCCGTCTAGCCGCTCGCGCAAGGAATGGACGAGCGCGGCTGCTTCGAGCAGGCCCGTCCAGAGAGCACGCGAGCGCGCCGATTCCCCCGCTGCCGCCCGCTCGACCAACGCCACCCGGGCGCCGCGCTCCGCTGCACGCCGAGCCGCTGCAGTGCCCGCCATGCCCGCTCCGATGACGGCCACGTCATAACGCGTGGCCGGCTGCGGATTGTGCCGAGACAAGGTCGGCAACCCGGAAAACGCCGTAGAACCCTGCGCAGAATGCTCCGCGTAGCGCCACAAAACTACTTCAGAGGGCTCGATCCGGCTGCGGTTCACAGGCTCCTCCAGCCCTGGAGAATGCCGCGCCCGGCGTTTCGGCGAAGTTTCCTACGCGCCCTACTCGACACGAATTTTCATCTCGGGGCAGGGGCCCTCTGGCCGCCGTCCAGCCCCACGCCTGTCCAAACCTCAGCCGATTCACGACGAAATTTCTGCTCTTGAGCAGAGTGCGACGTGTGCTAGAAGTCCGCCACCGCTTCGGGGCGGTAGTTAAGTTGGTTATAACGCCGGCCTGTCACGCCGGAGGCCGCGGGTTCGAGTCCCGTCCGCCCCGCAAACTGCTCACAGTCGCAGGCTTCTGTTCGCCAGGCGAACGGGACACTGTCTTGAAGCTCGCAGCTGGAGCCGCGAGCGCGTCCGCCCGGCAGTAGTACGTGTGAGCCGTGCCGTGCGCGCGCGCGCAGCGCCCGTACCCCGGACGCGAAACGGCGAAGGAGACGATCTGTCTGGCTCTCCCCGGAGTTAGGCGCACGCGCTCAAAATCGAATCGGCGTGATCGTTTGCTCGCGCGCGGGCCATTGATGGACGAGCATGTCGGACCGTGGGGGCTGTAGAGTAGGGGTGCAGCGGCTACTCTTTCTGTCATTGGCGCTCAATTGCGCCTGTCAGAGCGACGCGGACGGCCCAGAACCCGCACTCGGTTCGACGGCCACAAAGCGGGTCGCGCTGGCCGAGCCGGCATGGATTCGAACGGCTCCATTGGGCGAAGCGCCAGCGTCGAAAGAGCGGACGCTGCGTTTGCGCGACGGGCGCGTGCTGGTGAGCTTGGGTACGGGCTTACGTAGCGCACTGTACGATCCGCGCGCCGGAACCTGGGTATTCACGGCGCCGAACTTTCCTACCAACCGCAGCGTCGTACTGGGAGACGGCCGCGTGCTCGCCGGACTGGGGAACTCCTGGGATCCTGCGACCAACACAGTGATTCAGAGCCAGATCGTCCACACTGGCGGGAGTTTGCCCTCTCATTACACCACGGAGGGTGGAAGCGCGACCGTACTTGCGGACGGCAAAGTACTCTTCAGGGGCGGGCTAGCGTTTCCCAATCAGGGGTACTTCGGCCCGGAAAACGCGCGGGCAAAGTACGTGTTCGATCCCGTCACCAACACTTGGAGCGGCTCGCCGTACGGCGGCTTCTCGTCCGGCGGCCATGCGGCCGTTCGGCTCGCAGATGGTCGCGTTCTGACCGTTGGGGGATTGATCCACGGTTACTGTTCTGGGGGGCCGTTTGAGCCGACACCGATGCGGACCAGCACGGCATCAGCCGCAATCTACGATCCAAAAACGGGAGTATTCACGGACGTTGCGCCAATGCGGGAGCCGCGCGAGGCGCCTGCCTCGGTCTTACTTCCAAACGGCAAGGTCCTGGTCGTCAGTGCTGAGTACTCCGCGTGGAAGTGCGACGGACACTCCCCCACTGGGGCGGTCGTCCGTAACCAGTTCGCCGCCGAGATCTACGATCCAGAAACCGATACCTGGCAGGTGGCTGCTGGTCAGACACTCGAAAGCGGCCCTCTAATACTGCTTCCCAGGGGGAACGTGTTTCTCGCGAGCGCGCAGCCCGCGTTGTTCCACCCGATTGCGGAGAGCTGGGCTGCGGTGCCGCCGAATCTCGATGCGCCACGAAACGTTCCTTCTGCCGCGCTCCTCGATGGCGGGGTGCTCGTGGTGGGTGGGTGGCACGATCCCAACTACTCTTTCTGGCCAACGGCAGAGATTTACGTAGGCGCCCACCTAGCCGGGCAGCTGGGCGATGCGTGCGCGACGAGCGCCGAGTGCCGCGTGGGCCAGTGTGTCGACGGTGTCTGCTGCGATCGAGCTTGTGCGGGCCAGTGCGAAGCGTGCTCGGCGGCGAAGAAAGGCGCGGGCACGGTGGACGGGCGATGTGGTCCGGTCCTGAACGGGAATGATCCGGACCAAGAGTGCGAGCAGTGGGGATGCGGAACGTGTCGAAATTCTGGAAGTTGCAATGGAACCGGTGCTTGTGACGATCGCACCGGCTCCTATTGTGGCAGTCCCGCGTGCACCGCCGGCGGCAACGGTACGCTCGTCGCGGATACCTGCAGCGCGGCAGGTCTTTGCGAGCCGGCTGTGGTTCACGATTGCAGTCCCGGGCTGTGTGATTCCGCCCTGCGGCGGTGCAGACTGGAGTGCGACGACACTCACTCTTGCGCACCGGACGCGTTCTGCAGCGGCGTAAAATGCGAGCGCGTGGGCTCGCTTGCCAAGGGCAAATATTGCTCGATTGATGCACAGTGTGCGAGCAACTACTGCGACCGCAGCAACTGTGGCGAACCGTGCGACGAGCGATGCCGCGCGTGCGAGCTGCTAGGTGTGGAGGCAGCGTCGCCC
>DATHEN010000595.1:0-4575 GCA_035318565.1 Polyangiaceae bacterium | reverse complement strand
GTTTCTGGCCAGTGTCGGACTCAGCGAGCCCGGCCTGAACCGGGTCATCCAGACGGGTTACGAGCTGCTCGGGCTCATCACGTACCTGACAGCCGGCGAAAAAGAGGTGCGCGCCTGGACGATTCGCGCGGGCTGGACGGCACCGCAAGCAGCCGGCGTCATCCACACCGACTTCGAGCGCGGCTTCATCAAGGCGGAGGTGATCCGCTGGGAAGACCTCGTGGCGCTCGGCAGTGAAGCGAAGTGCCGCGAAGCCGGCAAGATGGCCATCGTGGGCAAGGACTACGTGGTGCGTGACGGGGACGTCATGCACTTCCGTTTCAACGTCTGACCCTGCGACGGGCGATCGACCTTTCGCCAGTCGCGGATGCGTTGCACTGGCACTGGCCCGCCGAAGCCGCCGAGGAAACGCGCAGCCCACACGACGAGCAAGAGCACGATCGTGACGCCAGCGATCGCACTCGTGCCGCGCCCCAACAAGAGCGTGCTCTGCCAAGAGCGCGCGCCGCCCGTTCGTTCGGGGGTCGCTGGCGGAGTGCCGCGCACGTAGCCCCAGAGCAAGCCGCCCACCAAGAACACGTAGACGGGCGCGACCCAGAAGACGAGCGGGTGAAAGCGCAGCGCGGCTGCCCAATCACCGCGCAGCGCAGCGAGCGTTGCGCGGGTCAGGCCGCAGCCGGGACACGGAATACCGAAGATCCCAGCCAGCGGGCAGAGCGGCAGATCGCTGGCCGCCAGCGCCACGAGCGGCACGGCCAAAAGACCCAGAACCAGGACGCGTTTTAGAGTTCGCGAGATGATTTCAGGCTTACGCGGGCGGCGGTCGCGCGCCAGTGGCTTGGAAGATCTCGTTCAAATCAGTGGTGAAGAAGTACGGCCACAGCAAGAGGTAGAGCACCGGGTGCACGACCTGGGGGTTCGCGATGCCCGCTCGCTGCTTGGCTTCCAGCACCTTCTCCGGCAGCTGCCAGAACAACAGAATGTTCAGGATCGGCACGAAGAACATGATGGGGTTGATGTCTTCCCGCTGCGTGAACGCTTTGAGCTCGTTCACCGTCGACCACATGACGAACGCCAGATACGGAAAGCAGACGAAGCCGAGCAAGGTCACCACCATCGGGTTTCGCAGGTTGCCGACTGGACCATGCGCGCCGCGCTGGCCCATGGCGGCTGCGCCCGTGGGGACGATAGGCGCAGCGCCCGGACCCATGCCGCCCATGGGCTGCATGCCGAAATGCGGCGCTCCATCCACCGGTGCGTTCGGGGAGCCGTAGGGATTCGGAGCAAAACCCGGAGGCGGACCGCCCGCGGGGGCGCCGTAGCCGCCTGGGTCGTGTGGACCACCGAAAGCCGGCGGGGGTGGGCCGCCTCCGTAGCCGCCGGGTGGTCCCGCGGGAGGTTGTCCGGGCGGAGGACCATAGGGGTTGGGAGCGGGAGCAGGGTGTTGCGGCTGACCGTGTTGCGGCTGACCGTGTTGCGGCTGACCGTAGCCAGGATTCATGCCCATCGCGCTCGGATCGGCCACCATGGTGCCGCCGAGTGGGTTGACGGGTCCGCCGCCGCCGTAGCCGGGGCCGCCGCCAGGTGGCGGTCCCTGCGGTGCGGCGGGTGGAGGAAAGCCACGCCCGGGAGCCGCAGCTGCGGGATTGCCCACCGCGGGAGGCGCGCCAGCGGGTGGAATGGGTGCACCGGGCGAGGGCGGAGCCACGCCCAGCATCGTGCCTTTCAAGTGCTGGCGAGATGCGCCCGGCGTGGGGCCAGCCGGCGGTGCCGCGGGCGGTGCGCCTGGCGGGGGAGCCGCGCCGGGTGCGTTCGGTGCGCCGGCGGGACGCGGCCCTTGAGGGGGCGCGTTCATCATGAGCATGGTGCCCTTGAACTTCGGTGCGGCCGCTCCCTTCAGGTTGAACCCGCATTTGGAGCAAGTCGTGGCCGTATCGGGATTCTGCGTCCCACAGTTCGGGCAAAACACTCGTCACCTCCGGTCCCGCGGTGCACATGCCCTCGGGGATCTCAGCCTACACGGGCTTCGTCGAGATTCTCAAGTCCGATGCGGGCTCATCCGCAGGGGGGCTCGCGCGCGGCACTTCGACCTACACGGGCGCGAGCGGCCCTTTACGCTCCGCCCGCTTGTGCCTTGACACCCTGCTTTGCGGCTCACTACGGTTCGCTCGCCCTGCACGGTCTCGGGCTTTCGATCGCCCGGTAAGCGGCTGCTCGTTGCTCCTGCTTGGTTCCGGCAAACGCCCACACGAAACACGGACACCTCTAAATGGCATTCGCCCTGAGCGCGGAACGGGAGCGGGAACTCGAAGCGATCCTCTCGCGTTATCCGAACAAAATGGCTGCGTGCATCCCGGTGCTTCACCTGTGCCAGGAGGCGAACGACAACTGGGTGAGCGATGCCGTCGTGGAGTTCGTCGCGAAGCGCCTGGAGCTGAGCAGCGCGCACGTGAAGGGTGTGGTCACGTTCTACACGCTGTTCAATCAACAGCCGCCCGGCAAGCACCAGGTTTGGGTGTGTCGAACACTTTCGTGCGCGCTCCGCGGTAGCGATCAGATTTTGCGGCATTGCGAGAAGAAACTCGGAGTTCACGTCGGAGAAACCAGCAAGAACGGCCGAGTCACGTTGCGTACGGCCGAGTGCCTGGCCGCGTGCGGCACCGCCCCCGTGATGCAGGTCAACAAGGACTACTTCGAGAATCTCACGCTCGAAGAGGTCGATCGGATCCTGGAACGTCTTCTCTACGAGGGCTGAGCCCGCGTGAAGCGATGCTGAAACTCACCAAATACCTGACACATTCCTACACGAAGCCGGACAGCTTCAAGCTCGGCGCTTACGAGCAGGCCGGTGGTTATCGCAGCGCTCGCAAGGCGCTCGGCATGGCGCGAGACGCGCTGATCGACGAAGTAAAGAAGGCGCACATCCGCGGCCGCGGTGGAGCAGGCTTCGATTGCGGCACGAAATGGAGCTTCATGCCGAAGGACGGCAAGAAGCCCTGCTATCTGGTGATCAACGCGGACGAGGGCGAGCCGGGCACCTTCAAAGATCGCACGATCATGGAGCGCAACCCGCACGCGCTCCTCGAAGGCTGCATGATCGCCTGTTACGCGATGGGCGCCCACGTCTGTTACATCTACGTGCGGGACGAGCTGCACCTCTCCAAGGCCCGCCTGAACGCCGCGATCGGCGAGTGCCGCGAGAAGGGCTACCTGGGTAACTCGCCGTTCGGTAAAGAGTTCCCGCTCGAAATCCACGTGCACACGGGCGCGGGAGCTTACATCTGCGGTGAGGAAACCGCGCTGCTCAATTCGCTCGAGGGCCGCCGCGGCGAGCCGCGTTTGAAGCCGCCGTTTCCGGCGCAGTACGGCGCATTCGGCTGCCCCACCACGGTCAACAACGTGGAAACCATCGCTGTCGTTCCGGCGGCGCTCGAGCTCGGCGGAGACGCCTTCAGCCGCCTCAGCACGCTGCACGACTTCAACGACGGCGGCGCGCGCCTGTTCGGCGTGAGCGGCCACGTCAAGAGGCCCGGCATTTACGAGGCGTGCGTCGGCCTCACTCTGCGCGAGCTGATTTACGACCTCGGCGGAGGCATTCTCGACGATCGCCCGCTGATCGGCGTGATCCCCGGCGGCTCGTCGTGTCCGGTGCACCTGCCCGACGAAGTCGTAAACGTACCGGGCGATCCGCGCTTCGAGCCGTACAACGGCAAGAGCATCCTCGACCTGCCTCTCGGCGTGGACACCTTCCGCGCCGTCGGCAGCATGCTCGGCACGTGCTGCGCGATCGTGATGAGTGACGCTGCGGATCCGGTACTGGCCATCCACAACCTGATGCGCTTCTACCGCCACGAGTCGTGCGGTCAGTGCACGCCCTGTCGCGAAGGTTGCGGCTGGATCGAGCGCATCCTCGACAAGATCGTGACCGGCAAGGGCAGCATCGAAGAGCTCGATCAGATATCGCGCATCGCGAGCGACATCACCGGCAACACGATTTGTGCCTTCGGTGACGGCGCCGCGCAGCCCGCTCTCGCGTTCGTCCGAAAGTATCGAAAGAACCTCGAGGACTACGTGCGCACCGGTGGCAAATCGCAAACCGGGCGGCTTTCGCTCGGCTTCGGCAGGGGGTGAGATCCGATGAGCATTACGACCGTGTTCTTCGCGTTGTGCGCGCTGCTCTGCCTGGCCGGAGCGCTGATCACCGTGATCTCCAAGAACCCGATTCGCGGCGCGGTCGGCCTGCTGACTACGATTCTGGGTATCGCGGGACTGTTCCTCAAGCTCGACGCGCAGTTTCTGGCCGCCATTCAGCTGATTGTCTACGCGGGCGCCGTAGTCGTCCTGTTCGTGTTCGTGATCATGCTGCTCGGACCGGACGCCGCCTCGAATGAGGTCGGGTTCGGTAAGGCGCGTGTGTCGCGCGCGCTGGGCGGCGGACTACTCCTGGTGCTGGCCGCGTTCGCTATGGTGCTGCTGGCAATGAGCAATCCCGAGCCCACCTTGCTCGGCACGGTGGGACCCATGCACGGCACCACGGAAGCTGTCGGTGGGATGCTGTTCACGGAGGGTATCGTG
>DATHEN010000594.1:0-3043 GCA_035318565.1 Polyangiaceae bacterium | reverse complement strand
GCTGTTTTCTGCCATAAGTCGGATGATGACGCGGGCGCCCCGGCTCGGACAGCGTGCGCTGCGAATGGCCTTGGGCTTCGTCTTGGTGGGCAGCGCACAACGCGTGGCCGCATCCGAGCTCGTCCTTGAGTGGCACGCGCCGGAGGGCTGTCCGGATCGCGAGCAGCTCGCCTTGCGCGTGAGTCGGCTCGTAGGAGACGTCGTGAAGTCGAACCTCACAGCTGCAACCGATGTGACGCGCACCGACGCCGCTTACCGGGCGCGGCTGCGGATCACCAGCGCCGCGGGCTTCGCGGAGCGGACACTCGAGAACACGCGCTGCGACATCTTGGTAGACAGCGTCGCACTGGTGATTGCGTTGAGCGCGGACGCACCGGACGGCGAAGCGACGAACAGCAGCGGCAGCGATCTCGCATTGTCGGCGTCTGCCAGCGTGAGCGCGCTGCTCGGACCACTTCCGCAGCCCGCCCTGGGCATCGGCGCTGCGATCGGGGTCGAAGGGTTCTCGTCGCTCCGCGTGGAGCTGCACGGCACGTACTATCTCGCGCAGTCCACTACGTTCGAGCAAATCACGTTTGCGCGGGACACACGCGACCAGCGCACGCTCGGCGCTGATCTCGATTTGCTTGCGTTTGGCGCGCGCGGATGCCGCACCTGGAGCTTCGGCGCGTTCGACCTGGGGCCATGCGTCGGCGCTGAGGTCTACCACATCAGGGCCTCCGGTTTCGGCGCCATGGTTTCACGCGACGGCGACTCGACCTGGTGGGGGCCAGCGGTGGGAATGTTCGGGCGACTTCGCTTGGTGAGCGCCTTCGCGCTCGACGTCGCCGTAGAGGGCATCGCGCCGCTTTCTCGGCAGCGCTTGATGTTTTCGGACATCGGTCCGGTCCACCGCGCGTCAGTCATCGCCTTGCGCGTGCTGGTGGCGTCAGAGGCGCGCTTTTGAAAGCTTCCACCGAAAGCTGGCCGGTTCCGTTGCCGTTGCGCGAGGACGCGGGCGCCGTGGCCACGCCTGACGGCCTAGTGGGCTCGATGGCGCAAATCTACGACGCGCACTTCGACTTCGTGTGGCGCAATGCGCGTAGGCTCGGCGTGCCGGAAGCCAGCGTCGACGACGTTGTCCAGGACGTCTTCGTGATCGTTCACCGCCGGATCGCCGACTTCGACGGCAGGAGGCAGCTGCGGGCGTGGATCTTCGGCATCCTGACGCGCGTCGCGCGCGACCATCGCCGCAGCTTTCGCCGCAAAAGCGCGCGCTGGATCTCGCTCGAGGCGGAAACCTCACCGGGCTCGGCTTGGGCGTCGCCCGGGCCTTCGCCGAGCGAGCTAGCCGAACGCGCGGAACGCATTCGGCTGCTCGATACGCTGCTCGATCGACTCGACGATGACAAGCGCATGCTGCTCGTGCTCTCGGAGCTCGAGCAATGGACTCTGCGTGAGATCGCCGAGATGTTGGGCTCGAACACGAACACCATTCACTCGCGACTGCGCGCAGCCAAACGAGCATTCGAGAAGGTCTACGGGAGCTGGCTCGCCGATGGCGGAGATAAATCGTGACCAAGAGCCAGCCAGACAACGGCGATTGGAGCGACGACTCCGAATCACTCTTCGCCGCTGCGCGTGGCGATCACGATGCCACCGCGGCCGACCGCGTTCGCGTGCGCAACGCACTCTCCGCTCGCCTCGCCGGCGGGGCTGCGGCCTCCCATCCTGCCGGCGGCAGCGCGGGGTCGAGCGCAGCCAAGAGCGTCCACTTGATGACGCTCGGCAACTTCGTGAAACTGTCGCTGGTCGTAGCCATCGTCGCAGCCGGCTCGTTTGCGCTCACGCGGACCCTCGGTCGCGCGGCCGAGCCAGCACGACCGCCCCATCCCGTTGCTCCAGTACGGGCGATGTCGGACGTGGCCCCCTCCGATCATTCGACACCGGTCGTTTCGCGCGAGGAACCGAACGTCCGCGCGCATGACCCATTCCCGCGAGCCACGGCGACGGGCTCAGAGCGCAGCGCTTCCGCGGGGTTTGGAGCGCGCCGCAAGCGCAGCGACCGCGTCTCCACGAGGGGTCGGACGTCGCGCGCCGACCGTACAGACAGCGAACTGCAACTGCAGCCGATGTCCGCCCCAGGGTCGACGCCAGAGCGCAGCCACCCGGCGCGACTCGATTCGAAGGGCGCGAACATGCCGGCTGACACGCGCACACAAGCGGCGATCGGGCCTCTGTTGCCAAACGCGACACAGACAGCCGCGCTGGAGCCGGCCCGCGGAGCGGCGAGCCTGGACGAGTCGACCTCGGCACGCGCAGAGCTCGCCTTTGTACGGCGAATTCACGCGGCGATGCGCGAAGCAAAGCCATCTGCCGCGCTTGCCCTGTGCGTGCAGCATGAACAACGCTGGCCGCATGGCACCTTCGCGCTGGAACGCGAAGGTGTGCGGGCCATCGCGCTGTGTGATACGCGATCGCGCCAGGCCGCGTTCCGCGCGCGAGAGTTTCTCTCCAATCACGGGCGCACGCCACTCGCCCCGCGTGTAGAAGCAGCCTGCGCCCAACAGCTGTCCGCGCCCGCCGCCGATCACTCATTTGGCATCGAAGCGGGCGTCAAATGAGCGGTTGAAGGCGCGGCCGCACGCGCCGATGTCTATCGTGCGGGCGCGATGCTGCGCTGATCGCGAAGTACGAGTAACTCATCGACCGCGCGCGTTCAGCCACCCTTGCTGTCGGGAGCGAGCGAGCCGGCCGTCACGATCATCGAGTAGCCTTTTGCGCGCGACGATGCCAGCACTCGCAAACGAGGTGGCGGAGCGCGGTACGTGCCGCGACCTGGACGTAGGCGGATGTGGCATCTGCGACTCCGTCGAGCCGGCACATCTCTCGATATCGGCGCGCTGCCCCCTCGGTCTAACACTCCGGCCTACGGAGCGGGCACGCTGCCTGTCAATCAGGGGTCCGATGTAGACAGCTCCTACGTCGGGCTCCTTCATCCAGTCGAGGTCGATCGCGTGCGCCACGCTCGTGAACACACGATGGCGGTCCTTACGCGCCAGCT